>CAYTIR010000003.1:67593-81271 GCA_964437955.1 uncultured Staphylococcaceae bacterium | reverse complement strand
TATCAACTTCTTCTGATTCGAGCAGGCGAAGTGAAGGCCAGTCTACGTTATAAAGAAGGTGAAGGCTGTACCAGCCATCCAGTGTTTGTGCTGCTTCATTCATTCAAAATCTCTCCTTTTGTATTGTCATATTCAATTCTACTACTAAAGAAAACGTTTTAAAAGCAGATGGGGATGAAATAATGTGACGAAAAGAGTATAATATTGCTTGTGGATAGGCTAACCAAGGAGGATATTATGAGTAACTTTTTAAACAATCTCAAATCTAACCTGGAAGGTAAAAATGTAAAAATCGTTTTCCCTGAAGGTACAGATCCAAGAATTTTGACTGCAGCTGTCGAACTCGCGGCAACAACATATGTAGATCCGATTGTACTCGGAGATGAAAAAGCGATTGAGGAAATTGCAAATGAAGAAAACCTGGATCTCGGCAGTGTGGAACTGATCGATCCGAAAGTCTGTGAATATAAAGAAAACCTTGCGGAAGCATTCGTTGAGCGCCGTAAAGGCAAAGTCACGCTGGAACAGGCGGATGATATCCTGAATGACGTCAACTACTTCGGTACGATGCTGGTTTATACCAACCGTGCAGCCGGACTCGTTTCAGGCGCGGTCCATTCGACACCGGACACAGTGCGTCCGGCACTGCAGATCATCAAGACGAAACCAGGCGTCACACGTACAAGCGGCGTATTCTTCATGCTGCGTGAGGATGAGCTTTATGTGATGGGTGACTGTGCAATCAACCCTGAACTCAATGCAGATGAACTGGCAGAAGTTGCAGTTGAGACCGCTAGAACGGCGGAAAGCTTTAAAATTGACCCTCGTGTGGCACTGCTCAGCTTCTCTACAAGAGGTTCAGCGAAGACGGAAGAAACTGAAAAAGTGAAACTTGCCACGCAGTATGCAAAAGAGAAACTGCCGGATACACCGATCGATGGTGAACTTCAGTTTGATGCAGCATTTGTACCGAGTGTTGCTGAAAAGAAAGCGCCAGGCTCCGAATTGGAAGGCCGTGCGAATGTATTCGTCTTCCCTTCACTGGAAGCGGGCAATATCGGTTACAAAATCGCCCAGCGTCTGGGAGGATTTGAAGCATACGGCCCGATCCTGCAGGGATTGAATCAGCCGGTGAACGATCTTTCACGCGGCTGCTCAAAGGATGAAGTATTCAATCTGGCTCTATTTACGGCAACACAGGCCCTGACACAGGACAATGGATAATCTGTTTGACAGGCATTGGCAGTATGTACCGGTTGAAGCGGCAAATCATCCGTATCAGTCATTCGCGATGGATGACCTGCTTCAGGAGATGGTGACAGCTGACGGCATTCCAAAAATCCGTTCATGGGTGCACGATCCTTACGTCATTCTCGGTCTGCATGATGCCAGGCTGCCTTATTTGGAAAACGGACTGAAGTTTCTTGAAGACTCGGGTTATGATTATATATTGAGAAATAGCGGAGGGCTTGGAGTCGTACTGGATGACGGTATATTGAACCTGTCTCTCATCCTGCCCAAAGAGAGCGCCCCTCAAATAGATGATGGCTACGAGCTTATGCTGCATATGGTGCGGCAGGCGCTGCCCGGTGCCGCAGTGGAGGCGTATGAAATCGTACATAGCTATTGTCCCGGAAGTTATGATCTGAGTATCGGGGGCCGGAAATTTGCCGGCATTTCCCAGCGGAGGATCCGTCAGGGTATTGCGGTACAGATATATTTATGTGTGACGGGGAGCGGCAGTCTCCGGGCGGAAATCATGAAGGATTTCTACCGCTGCAGCAAGGCGGATGATATTACACGATTCACATATCCTGAAGTCCACCCGGAAGACATGGCTTCTCTGAATGAACTGCTGGATGAAAATTACAGTGTGGAATCTATACTTGAAAAAATGCTTGGCGTGATAGATGATTCCGGCGGTACATTGCAAGATCTGCCGGTTCTGGATGACGGACAGCGTGAGAGATACACTGGATTTTTAAAGCGTATGAAACAGCGCAATGAGAATATCAGGGGGGAAAGCGACGATGTGCTTTTCCCGGACCTGTAGTATTTTACTGCCGGCCCCTTTTAACAGGGGCCGGTTTTTATTGTTTGTATATGTTGTTTCCTGTTTCCGGTATGCCTTGTTGGGTTTAACAGTTCCTTGGGCGGGAATATACATAACAAAAAAGGGGCTGAAATGAATGGCTGATGAAAGAAAAGATAGGTTGACGACGGAAGAGGAAGAGAGGAAGCTCGAACGTCGCAAACAAGATGGCGAGAGCGGCCCTTATGGTGAAGTGAAAGAGGATGTACCGCCGGACAGTCCGCCGAGTGGTGATCAGAAGAGAGAATTGGAACGTGAAGCGGACGTCCAGGAACAGAAAGTCCGCAAAGAGAAACTTGATGACGAGGATGATCATTAATACGGTCAATCCCTTGTTACGATGGAGAATAATGCCGGTTGCCTTTCTTTTGGCAACCGGTATTTATATGATATTATAGCAATATACAGGAGGGCAGTGGGATGACGATAAGTGAGTACAGAAATAAACAACTGGTAGAAGAAAAAGTCTTTAAAGATCCTGTGCACCGGTATATTCATGTACGGGATCAGGTGATCTGGGACTTGATAAAGACTAAAGAATTTCAGCGGCTGAGACGTATCAAACAGCTCGGCACGCTTTATCTGGCCTTCCATTCCGCCGAACATTCGAGATTCAACCATTCTCTCGGGGTTTACGAAATCGTGCGCCGCATGGTTGTGAACTTCCAGGAGTTCGAGGAATGGAACAATGATGATCGTCTGCTCGCATTATGTGCAGCACTGCTGCACGATCTTGGCCATGGTCCGTTTTCCCACTGTTTCGAGACTATTTTCGATACGGATCACGAGGAATTCACACGTAAGATCATTCTGGGCAATACTGAGGTGAATGCTGTACTTAAGAAGGTGAGTATTGACTTTCCGCTCGAAGTGGCCCAGGTCATCGATAAGACGCATGAAAACAAGCTGGTCATCAGCATGATCTCCTCCCAGATAGATGCGGACCGCATGGATTACCTTCAAAGGGATTCCTACTATACGGGTGTAAGCTATGGAACTTTTGATATGGAACGTATCTTAAGGGTGATGCGTCCTTCGAAAGACGAAGTCATCATCAAAGACAGCGGCATGCACGCGGTGGAAGATTATTTGATGAGCCGCTACCAGATGTACTGGCAAATTTATTTCCATCCTGTCTCAAGAGGCGGAGAGGTACTTTTGAATCTGGTTCTCCGACGTGCCAAATACCTTTATGAAAAAGGATATTCATTTAAACAGGCACCGAAGTATTTCATTCCGTTTTTTGATGGTACACCGGATGTCCATGATTATTTAAGGCTTGATGAAATGGTGGTCAATTTCTATCTCCAGGAATGGACTCATGAAGATGACGCGATACTTTCCGACCTTTCCCACCGCTTTGTGAACAGGGACCTGTTCAAATATCTGCCCTTTGACGGCTCGATCATTACAATAACTGAAATTGAAGAGCTGTTCAGAAAAGGCGGTGTGGATCCTGAATACTACTTCTTCAGCGATTCCTATTCGGATCTGCCTTATGACTACGACAGACCGGGATCCAAAAGCAACCGCAGACCGATCCATCTTCAGAAGAAGAATGGAGAACTGAAGGAAATCAGCAGTCAGTCGGCGATCATACACAGCATTACAGGCATGCACCGCATGGACTCGAAACTTTATTACCCTAAAGAGAAGATACTGCAGATTGAAGACCCTGAAGTGAAGGGGCAACTCATCAATCTGTTGAATGAATTGGCATAGGAGCATGATAATATGGCAAATGAATCTGAAAATAAAAAACCGGGGTTCCAGTTCAATATCATAAAAGATGATCCGTTGACCGGCCACAAGGGACAGAATCTCGGCTCGATCAGTCTGGAGAATATTGCCCCGGTCTATATAGATATCGATACTAAGGAGGCATTCATCGACATGGCTGGCCTTCACGCCAAGGCCGAAGTCGAAAAACGTGTGAAATGGGTGAATGATAAGTCCGAAGTTGAAGGCGAAGGCCAGAAAGAATACTGGATTGTCTGGGTCGCTGTGGAACGCATGGCCGAAGGACCGGTGTATTCCGGTGTAGCGGCATGCTATCAGATGGTCAACAAGACGAAGCGGCGCGGATATAAACTGATGCATGAACACGTCAATATGCTGGACCGTGCAATGAAAGGCAAAATCGATATCGGAATGATGGATGACGAAAGCAAGAGTTCTCTGAAAAAATTCCTCCAGGGTCATAATATTGAATACTGGAACCAGTCCACCGAATTGCAAAAAATATTGGAAAATCACTAAATGTGACGTTATTGTGTCAAAGTCATAAAAACATTGCAGATTATTACATTGAAATATAAAATAAAATATAGTTATACATCTGTGTAACTAGGACACTGTGGGCAGGAGAAATCCTGTCCACTTTTTTTATTATTATATGAGACGATGATCTAAAAGGCAGTGCATTACAATAAGTGTCCCGGGCGCCTGAAGCGATGTTAAAAGTATGTGTTTAGGCGGGGCCCTGTATGTTATAATTTAGCTTACTTGAAGGTGATCATATGAATAAACAGCAATCACAATTTAAACTCCGGCAAAATGTGAAAATGAACGGGGAAACAAAGCGGTTCAGACAGAATCTGGATGTCGAAGTGATCGAACGCAATGACAGGTATTACAGATACACGGAAAAGCTCGATGAACATGAAATCGATGTCGTCCTCCGCTCAGGGGACGGGTTCGTCAAGATTCAGCGGCGCGGCGTCATCAACATGAATTTTTATTTCGAAGAGGGCAGGACGACGGATACGTTTTACGAATCCCCGGCGGGGAAGCACCTTTTCAGGATCCGGACAAGAAGGCTGGATCAGAGTGATTCTGTCATCGATATCGAATACGATCTGATTGAAGATGGTGCAGTCATCGGAAATTATCATTATAAATTGGAGAAAGTGGGATAAGGATGGATTTAAAACAACATTTGAAATCATCAATTGAAGCAGCAGTTAGAAATTCCGGTCTGGTCGAAGAAGTACCTCCGGTGAAGGTGGAAGTGCCGAAGGACAGTTCGAATGGTGATTTCTCTACGAACATCGCCATGGTATTGACGAAACAGGCAAAACGCAATCCAAGAGAGATTGCCCAGTCTGTCATAGATAATCTGGATCATGCCGAAGCCCAGGTGAAATCTGTGGAGATTGCCGGGCCGGGATTCATCAATTTCAAGATGGAAGAAGCCTCTTTGACCGGTGTCATCACAAAAGTACTGGAAGAAAAAGAGCGTTTTGGCAGAACTGAACGTGAAAATGCCGAAAAGATACTGATCGAATTTGTGAGTGCGAATCCGACAGGGGATCTGCATATCGGACATGCACGTAATGCGAGTGTCGGCGATACACTTGCCAATGTAATGGATTTCGCCGGCTATGATGTTGAACGTGAATATTATATAAACGATGCCGGCAACCAGATCCACAACCTGGCACTGTCAATTGAAGCGCGTTTTCTCGAGGCGCTCGGCCAGGAACTGGATATGCCGGAAGACGGTTATAACGGCAAGGACATCAAAGTGATCGGGGAAAAGCTTGCGAAAGAATCGCCGGAGTTTGCCGAAAAGACACATGAGGAAAGAGTTACAAAGTTCCGTGAGCTTGGCGTGGACTACGAAATGCAGAAGCTCCGTCAGGACCTTTCCGACTTCAATGTCCATTTTGACAACTGGTTCAGCGAAACATCCCTTTATGAAAAAGGGGAAATCGACGAAGCGCTGAAAAAAATGACGGACAACGGATATACATTCGAAGCGGATGGGGCGCTGTGGCTCAAAACGACCGATTTCGGTGATGATAAAGACCGTGTACTCCGTAAGAGTGACGATACATTCACTTATCTAATGCCGGATATTGCGTATCATTACGATAAGGTGGGGCGTGGATTCGACAAGCTCATCAACTTGTTCGGTGCAGACCATCACGGCTATATCAAACGTCTGAAAGGATCGCTCGGTGCGCTCGGTGAAGACCCTGAGCGTCTGGAGATACAAATCATGCAGATGGTGCGTCTGATTGAAAATGGTGAAGAAGTGAAGATGTCCAAGCGTACAGGCAAGGCGATCACTCTGCGAGATATCATCGAAATGATCGGTGTGGATGCTAGCCGCTACTTCCTGGCAATGAGAAGCCCGGATACACACTTCGACTTTGACCTGGAGCTTGCAAAATCGGAATCCAGTGATAATCCGGTATATTACGCACAATATGCACACGCACGTATCTGTTCCATCCTCCGCCAGGCAAAAGAGAATGGATACGAGGTGGATAAGGATGCCAATCTGGAAGTTATCGTGAACGAACAGGCACTGGAACTGCTCAAGAAGCTCGGGGATTTCCCGAACATGGTGAAAGGTGCTGCCGACAGCCGTGCGACACACCGCATTCCGAACTACATCCAGGACCTTGCGGGACTGTTCCATAAATTTTATAATGCAGACAAAGTTCTTACTGACGATAAAGAGAAAACCCTCGCCTATCTGGCGATGATTGAAGCAGTGAGACAGACTTTGGAAAATGCGCTGCGTCTGATCGGTGTTTCTGCACCGGAAAGAATGTAGTATCCATCCCCCGCGGCATGCGGGGGTTTATTTTTAATGACGGGGAGGAACAAGGATGGGCTGGATAAAAAGTGTCACATTGATCTTGATTGTTCTGACGATGGCTGCCTGCGGCGCAAGCAACGGGGGCGAAGAGGATGTACGGATCATTTCACTCATGCCGAGCAACACGGAAATTATTGCAGAACTGGGGCTTTCTGGACAGCTTGTCGCCGTGACGACCGAAGATGATCATCCGGAAAGTATTGCCGAGGACGAAACCCTTGCCAGATTAAATACTTTTGAGCTCGATGAAGAACAGCTGATCGGGCTCGATCCATCGCATATTGTAGCGCACGGATCATCCGCTCCGATGCATCAGAAGATGCTGGACCGCGTGGCAGAAACAACAGGCGCGGAAGTGCTCGTTGTAGAAGAGGCGGAGGATATCGAAGGAGTGTACGACTCCATCAGGCGGATTGGGGAATTCCTTGGTGTCCGGAAGAAATCGGAAGGGGCCGTCAATGATATTGCACAGGAGATGGGGAATCTTAAACAACGGTACAGTGATGAGAAAATGAGGGAGGCATTCATACATATCTCGGATCAACCCGAAATATATACTGCCGGTGCCGGGACATTCATCGATGACGCCTTGTCATGGATCAACGTGGGCAATGTGTTTGATGATATGGAAGGATATCCGGCTGTGAGTGCCGAGGATGTCGTAGCAAGGGATCCCGGACTGTTGGTTTCAATGATGGGACTTGAAGATGAAGTGCTGCAGCAATCCATCAGTGATACCCCGGGGTTTGAGGCTCTTGACATAAATGCGCCTGCCAATCAATGTAATATCGACCCGGATCTGATCAGCCGCCCCGGACCGAGAATCGTGGAAGGGCTGGAAAAATTGGGGCAGTGTGTCTATGAATAAACATATCCTCATCCTTCTTGCCGTGATCCTCATGACCACGACGGCAAGTGTGTTCACCGGTTCGGTATCTCTCCGTACACTGGATTTCCACCAGCTGCAGAGCATCATTTTTGGAATAAGGGTACCCCGGGCATTGTTTGCTGTCTTTACCGGTGCGGCCCTCGCCATGAGCGGAGCAGTGTTCCAGGTCGTCCTCAGAAATCCTATGGCGGACAGTTTCACTCTGGGCATGGCAAACGGTGCGGTGCTGGGGAGTGCGCTCGTTGTCGTCCTGGCACTGCCGTTCTATATGCAGCCTGTGGCAAGCATCCTGACGGGCCTGGCAGGGCTTCTGATCGTGCTGTTTGCAGCACGGAGGATAGATGTCCAGTACCGGCCCGAAACATTGATCATCACTGGGGTACTGCTCGGTGCAATGATGAGCGGGGTGCTTTATGTCCTTGTACTCATACAGCCGGACAAGACAGAATCGATCGCAAGATACATGTTCGGTTCCCTCTCAGGTGCAGACTACGGTAATGTGGTCCTCACGGGTGCACTCACTGCAGCAGCCGGTGCTGTCATCTATAGATTTGCCCGACAGCTTGATCTGCTCAATCTCGGGGATGCGAGAGCGTACAGCCTTGGCGTAAAAACAGGACGCCTGCGTCTGCTTCTCCTCGTTTCTGCCTCCATTCCGCCGCTTGTCGCAATCAGTTTCAGCGGTATCATCGCACTGGTGGGCATCATCGTACCCCAGATGATCTTATATTTCAAGCCTGTGCTGTTCAGGCCGCTGCTGATTCTGTCGGCATTGTACGGCGCACTGTATATATTGATCATCGACACAATAGGCAGGACGATTATTGCCCCTGTACAAATACCGACAGGGGTAATGGTAATGATATCGGCAGTGCCGCTCTTCATATTTTTAATGCAGAAGCGGATGCTGACCCGGAAGTCATGATGTGAATAGTGGGAAAATCAAATAACCTCATGGTAAACTGGATGGAAAGGCTGGTTCTATCGGTCTTTTCTTGATTCTGGGGGGATGGATTATGAAGAACAAAGTGAAAATCGAAGATATTTACAAAATCAAATCGGTATCATCACCGTCAATTATGCCGGGTACAGATGCTGTTACATATCTGGAGACTTCAATAGATGAAGAAAAGAATGATTACAGGACGAATCTGTACCGCTATCAGAATGGGGCATCACAGCAGCTTACATATCAGCATGAACGCATATCCAATGTGAGGCATTCGGGCGATGGGAAGCGGACTTTGTTCCTTGCCAAAACAGAAGACAGGCAGCAGGTGTTCGTACTCAATTCCGAAGGCGGAGAACGTGAGCAGCTCACAGAAGAGGCGGATGGAGTTAACAGCGCTGAATTCTCCAAAGATGGACAGTCGGTCTATTACCATGTTTCCCGGGAAAAGGGGAAAGAGGCTGAAAGTGATGAAGAGAAAGATAAAAAAGATGAAAAGCCGGAGCCCGTAGTCATCGACCGGATGAAATACAAAGCGGACAGCGTGGGTCTGCTCAAAGAAAAATATCAGATGGTGAAGGCAATCGATATCGGAACGAAGGAAGTGAAAACTCTTCTTTCAGGAGAAGAGAACTTTTCGCTGCTTGAAACCATCGGTGAAAATACGCTCATCTATACTACAGATAAAAGCGATGCGCCGGACTTTAATTTCAACCAGAAATTGTACATCAAAAATGGAGGGAATGAACCGGTTGAAATAGAAAAAAGTGAGGGCGGCGTCATGAAAACGGAAGTATCGCCCGGCGGTACAAGACTCCTTATAACCCTTATGGGTAGGGAGTTTGAGAATGCAACGCATGGCGTTATAATGCTATACGATATAGCTTCAGGCGACCTTCGGAACCTGACAGGACATCTTGATAAACCCGTCGGGGACTACATGGCTGCCGATACACAGCAGTCGGTGGAGATGAACCCGTCGAAATGGATCTCCGATGATAGATTTGTGTTCGTCCTGTCCGAAAACGGTAGCGTAAATCTTTATGAAGGCAACATAGAGGGTGAAGTGAAACCGCTCCTGACCGGCAGGCATCATATCTTTGGGATGGATGCGGCTGAAGACTATGCAGTACTTGCAATTTCCAAGCATGATTCACCGGGGGAACTGTATAAATTTGATTTTGAATCCGGCAGCCTGACGGTACTGACTGAAACCAATAAGTATTATGAAGATAAAACGGAGCTCATCGATCCGGAGGATATACAGTTCCAGAGCACAGATGGTACAAAAGTGCATGGTTGGTTCATGAAACCTGCGGGTTTCAAAGAAGGTGTAAAGTATCCGATGATTACAAATATCCATGGGGGTCCACATGCATTTTACGGCAATACATTCTTCCATGAAATGCAGGTGATGGCATCACTCGGCTATGCGGTTTTATTTGTGAACCCGCGCGGTTCCCACAGCTACTCGCAGAATTTCGTGGATGCGGTACGTGGAAATTATGGTGGAATCGACTATGAAGACATCATGTCGGGCGTTGACTATATAACACAAAGACATGATTGGCTCGACCTGGATAATCTCGGTGTAACCGGCGGATCGTACGGTGGCTTCATGACCAACTGGATCGTCGGCCATACGGACCGTTTCAAAGCGGCAGTAACCCAGCGAAGCATCTGCAACTGGGTAAGTTTCCGCGGTGTGTCCGATATCGGCTACTATTTCACAGACTGGCAGATTCAGGCGGACTTCAACGATATTGATAAGATGTGGCTCCATTCACCGATCAAATACGTGGATGATATCAACACACCGCTGCTCATCCTTCACAGTGAGCGGGACTTCAGGTGCCCGATTGAGCAGGGAGAGCAACTTTATATTGCATTGAAGTATCAGGGGAAGGAAACGCGGTTCGTACGTTTCCCGGAAGCGGATCACAATTTGTCGAGAACAGGGAAACCGAATCTCCGGGTGGAACGGCTGAACCATCTGATGGACTGGTTCGATCAGTATCTTGATTGAGCAGCCTGCAGGGATTTCCCGGGAAATAAACATAATGAATATGAGGTGTCAGAATGACTGAAAAAGAAAAAATGCTGAATGGTGAATATTATGATCCGGAGGATCCGACGCTTAAGCATCTGAGAGGGAATGCAGAAAAGCTGATGGATGAATACAACAGACCGGGACCTAAAAATGAGGCGCAGATACTGGAAATGATGATGGGATACAGGGCTGAAGGTATCAGCATAAGAAAACCATTTTATTGTGACTATGGTATCAACATCAAAGTAGGTCGTAATTTCTATGCCAACTATAACTGCGTATTTTTGGACGTAGGTCCGATCAATATCGGAGATGATGTATTCCTCGGCCCCGGCGTATCCTTGATTACTGTGAATCATCCATTGGATCCTCAATCCCGCCGGGAAGGCAAAGAATATGCAAGACCCATCAACATCGGTAATAACGTCTGGCTGGGAGCGGATGTCACCGTAAATCCAGGTGTGACGATCGGTGAAAATACGGTCATCGGATCGGGCTCAGTGGTTGTGAAGGATATTCCAGCCAATGTGGTGGCAGCAGGCAACCCATGCAGGGTGATAAAAGATGTGGATGAATAAAAAATCCCGGCATTCCGGATTTTTACTATGAGCCCCACATATTCAGAATTTCCACTGCACTCCATAGCCTGAACAGCAGAAAGGAAATCAGATGGATTCCGATGATGTAAAGCATGAACGGCCAGAATATATCAATGGGCCGGCGTCGGATGGCGAGATAGAACAGGTATCCCGGATACAGATTGAGTATCGTGAAAATGACAATCAGCGAGGCGCCAAAGACGATGAAAATGGTGTGACCCGGGAGGCCAAACAAGTAATGGAGTCCAATTACGGCTGTGAAAAGGATCAGGCTGATGAAAAATACGGCAGTGGAGACGATGGCATAATATGATAACAGGACAGGAATGCGGATCCGCTCTTTAAGGAACCAGAGGATCATCAAGTACAGAAAAGCAATGTTTAAGATGATGTAGAGGACGAGTATTCCTATTCGTGAGACGAATGAGTCAATGTCCAGTGTAAAAGACTGGTAGGTGCCGGCAAACAGGTCCATTCCGATGATATGACCGAAGATACCCGAGATGAGGGTGTACAGGATCAGAAGTGAAATCGTGATGAATGGAGGAAACTCCAGTCCGGTATTCAGGTTTTTGTGTATATCTTTAAGATAATTGATCATTTTTGACATGAACGTGCCCCCATGCTTCATTAGTGACATATTATCATAAGTTCCCTTAAATTAGTAACGTGGGAATTTATGATATATTGGGGGAAACAGCATGGAAAGGGATGGTAACCATTAGTAATAAATACGAAAAAAGAGTGGAGGAGCTATCAGAGGCGCTCGATGTGGATGCGGTAGTAATCACCGATCCGACAAATGTCTTTTATTTTACAGGATGCTTCATCCGACCGCATGAACGGCTGCTCGCACTCATCGTTGATACAAAGACGAATGATACTGCATTGATGTACCCGGCGTTGGACCAGGAAATTGTGAATGATACCGCAACTGTGGTCAATCAGCTGCCGCATAACGATGGGGAAGATCCGTTCGAAAGGTTGTTTGAGCATCTGGGTCAGGCCCAGTCAGAGCGGATTGGTATCGAAGGCGGCCATATGATCTATGACCGGTACCAGCGCCTCCTTGACAACTATACAGCGGAGCAGATCTGTTCGGTGGATAAAGCAATCAATGGACTCCGGGGCAAAAAAGACGCGGATGATAAACAGAAGCTGCAGGAAGCGGTGGATATTACTGAAAAAGCACTGGCCGACCTGGTGAACGGTCCGGTATCCGGGAAGACGGAGAAGGAGATTGCCGATTTCCTGCTGCAGAAGGTGAAAGACTACGGGGCAATCGATGTATCATTCGGACCGCTTGTGCTCACCGGTGAAAATGCGGCACTGCCACATGGAGACTCCGGGGATACAGTGGTTAAACCGGGTGATTTCCTGCTCATTGATTTCGGTGTCGTCACAAAAGACCGTTATGTCTCCGATATGACGCGCACTTTCATCATCGGCGAGCCGACCGAAGAACAGGAAGCCATCTATAAGTCAGTATTGAAAGCGAATGAAGCAGGCATAAAACAATCACAGATCGGTGAACAGATGAATGCGCTCGACAGAGTGGCACGGGATGAAATCATGAATGATGGGTATGGTGAGTATTTTACCCACCGCATCGGTCATGGTCTCGGGCTCGGACTGCATGAGCAGCCGTCACTCGATGCACAAAATACCGATAAACTTGAAAAAGGGCATGTCATCACGATAGAGCCGGGCATATATAAAGCGGGATTCGGCGGTGTGCGTATTGAAGATATGCTGTATATCGACGATACGACACATGTATTCACTTCATTCCCGAAAGATTTGGAAAGCATCACTATAGAAGTCTAATAATAATCCGTCCGGAAACCCGGGCGGAATTTTTTGAGCAGTCAGGACGAAAGAGGATGAAAGTTCTCTTATAATAATGATAAAGAAGGATTCAAGGAGGGCGTCAATGCATAAATTTGATGAACACAGAGGATTCCAGAAAGCTTTTGGGAATGGAGGCATGACGCTGGGACTTTCATTCCCGCTCGAGGGCTACAAAACAAGTGTGCCTGAAATGGACATGGACACCCAGATAAAAAGGGCGCAGCTTGCTGAAACACAGGGGTTTTCAGCATTATGGGCACGCGATATACCTTTGAATGATACTGTAAATTTCGGTGACGCCGGACAGATGTTCGACCCATGGGTATTTTTAAGCTTCATTGCAGCACACACTGAAGATATAGCACTGGGTACCGGAAGCATAATCACTTCATTCCGGCATCCGATCAATATCGCCAAATCCGCTGTGTCCGTGGACCGGTTATCCAAGGCAAGATTGCTGCTCGGTCTGGCTACCGGCGACCGTCCGATAGAGTTCGATGCATACAAAACAAGCAGGGAAGCGGGCGGGGATCTATTCAGAGAAGCCTTTGAAGTAATCAAGCGGCTGTGGGCTGAGGATGAGCCGGAAATATACAGCCAGCGTCTTGCGATGGATAGAGGAGACCTGCTGCCCAA
>CAYTIR010000003.1:0-67583 GCA_964437955.1 uncultured Staphylococcaceae bacterium | reverse complement strand
TGCCCAAGGCAGATTTAAGGGATATTCCGACATTTGTAACGGGGAACAGCAGCCAGGAATTTGACTGGATCGCCAAAAACGGTGATGGCTGGATGACGTATCCGAGAGTGATTGAGATGCAGGAAATCTTTATTCAGAAATGGCGGGATAATACAGATGATTTCAAGCCTTTCATACAATCCATAGCCATAGACCTGACTGAGGATCCGGACACTGAGCCTCGTCAGATCCACCTTGGCTACCGGTTGGGAATAAATCATCTTAAGCGTTATTTACAGCAGCTGGAGAATATAGGTGTGGATCATGTCATAATCGGATCCAAGTTTTCCAGGCGGCCTTTTGAGGAAGTGATCGAGGAGATTGGAACGGAAATCATACAGAAAAAAACACCCTGACAGGGTGTTTTCGTATCCTGCGTTTTAAACTTCGACACTTACCCGGCGTTTGCGGGACTGGAGTACAAGTAATGCGATGCCTGTAAGCAGCATGATCAGTCCCACCCACGACCACACGTCGAGAATCTCACCGACAAGGAACACTCCGAGAATGGAAGCAGTGAGAGGTTCTGCGAGCGACAGTGTCACTGCTGTAGAGGATTTGACGTGCCTCAGACCGAGTGCGAATAAGTAGTAGGCGAGTCCTGTGGCGAGCACACCGATATGTAAGGCGACGAACAGGCCGTCAGGCTCAAGCAGCCACGAGCTGTCGTAAATGAATATGAATGGTGACAGCATGAGGGCACTCGTCGAGAATATGACCGCAGCACTGGCAATCGGATGATGGGTTCTGACCAATTGGGCGTTCAATATGGTGAAGCTGGCAAATGATATTCCGGCACCCAGCGCAGACAGAATCCCCATCGGGTCGACGGTAACTGCACTGGTGTTGAACATAAGTATGATACATCCGACAACTGCCAGTAAAGTAGAGATCCACCATACGCCGGCAGGTCTGGTCTTGAAGATGAGCCATTCAATCATGCCGGAGAATACCGGTGCACTGCCGATCGCTGTCACTGTTCCTACGGCAACGCCAGTCAGGCTGACTGCGTTGAAGAAGAAGGGCTGGAACAGGGCCATGGATGCTCCTGCCAGAATGACAATCAGCGGAGGCCATCCTTTTAAAGTCATCTTTCCCATCAGTGCAGCGACAACTAAAAGGACCACACCACCGACCAGAAGCCGCATGGCGCCGATAGATATGCTGTCTACACCGATTGGTGCAAATGTTTTTGCCGTTCCGACCGTCCCCCAGAGCATCGCAGCGATTAAAATCATAATTGGTGCCAATCCCACTCTCACTTACACGCACCCCCATCATTTTTATGAAAATTCATATTATAGATAATATACGCCATTTGGGGGTATAATTTCCATATGAATGAATTAAAGAAACGAAAGGAATCTGTAAATGGTTGAAATTTTCATGGGCTTTGCTCCCTGGCAGCAGGCTCTGGCCGCCACATTGTTCACCTGGTGCATGACAGGGCTGGGGGCTGCCTTCGTATTTCTGACAAAGGAAGTCAATGAACGCTTTTTAGATATAATGCTTGGGTTTGCAGGTGGAGTAATGATTGCAGCGAGTTTCTGGTCACTGCTGTCACCGGCTATTGAAAACAGTCAGGGACACTTCATCGGTGAATGGTTTCCGGCTGCCGTAGGTTTTCTATTGGGCGGACTGTTCATATATGGTTTTGATAAATTGATTCCACATATCCACAGGAATGCACCCCTTGACAGAAGAGAAGGGGTGGGAGCAGATAACAGACGCCGCAGTACGCTGCTCGTATTTTCACTGACCCTGCATAACATCCCTGAAGGTATGGCAATCGGAATTGCATTCGGAGCGATTGCCGCCAATGCGGACCCGGCCACACTGGCGGCGGGTGCAGCGACACTGGCGCTCGGAATCGGGATTCAGAATATACCGGAAGGAATGGCTGTATCCATGCCGCTCAGAGGGGATGGGATGTCCCGGACAAAAAGTTTCTTCCTTGGCTGGATGTCCGCTGTTGTTGAACCGATGGCAGCCATGGTAGGTGTGCTCGCTGTTTCAATGATGCAGCCAATCCTGCCGTATGCCCTGAGCCTGGCAGCTGGAGCGATGATATTTGTCGTAGTGGAGGAAGTCATACCGAGTACGCAGAAAAATGGTCACTCCGATATCGCGGCGATGAGTCTCATGATCGGTTTTACTCTGATGATGATTTTGGATGTTGCACTCGGATGACGTTTGATGCACGGGTGTTGAATGATATTTAGGAATGTATGCAAAAAAGGCATCTCCCCAAATTTGGGGAGATGCCTTCAATATTCAGGCAGGATCCAGTGCTTCCTTGTTATTTTCCTCATCACTGTAATATTTTTTAATGAATGCCTGCTTTTCTTCATCCGTAATTTTCTGGATGCCAATGCCCGTCGCAGCAAGTATTATCGCTATTACCGGCACTGTAAAGTTCAGAATCGCATAAGGTGCATATTCCCATGCAGCAACGCCGAGCACGCCATATATATACACGCCGCACGTGTTCCATGGAATGAATACGGAAGTCAGGGTTCCGCCGTCTTCAAGGGAGCGGGACAGGTTTTTGGAGTGCAGATTCTTTTCGATATATGTCCTCAGAAACATCCTTGAAGGTACAACGATTGAGATGTACTGCTCCGAACATGTTGCGTTAGTAGTAAATGCGGCAACAATTGTAGAAGCAATGATGCCAAGTGTCCCTTTTGCCACTTTGATGATCTGTGACATGATCGATTTCAGCATTCCGCTGTATTCCAGAATCCCGGCAAAAGTCATCGCAACAATCGTCATTGAGACTGTAAACATCATGCCCTGCAGGCCGCCGTTATTGAAAAGGTCGTTTATCATCTGGTTATTTGTTTCAATCACATATCCGCTTTGAAGCGCACCGACTGCATCACCCAGGTTTCCGCCCTGCACAAATAAATGGCAGAGGAAGCCAAGAACGATACCGACTACGAGTGCCGGGATTGCCGGCATTTTAAATAAGACGATGCAAAGTATCATTGCAACGGGTACCAGGAGCAACCAGGGTGATATGACAAAATTCTCTTTCAAAGCGGCCATCATCCCTGTCACTTCTTCGGGGCTGGCAGCATTCTCTCCGCCGAATTGGCGTCCCAGGAAAAAGAATGCAATCAATGCAATGGTTATTCCGGGTATTGTCGTGTAGAACATATGCTTGATATGCACGAACAAATCAGTGTTCGTCAGACCGGAAGCCAGGTTTGTCGTGTCCGACATCGGGCTCATCTTATCACCGAAGTACGAGCCGGAAATCACCGCACCGGCGATCATTGCAGCCGGTATGCCCATGCTCAGTCCAATCCCCATTCCTGCCACACCGACAGTAGCCATGGTAGACCAGGAACTGCCGATGGATAAAGACACAATCGCACAGAGAAGGACGATGGTCACCAAGAATAATGAAGGGCTGATTAAAGCGAGCCCGTAATAGATCATCGTTGCAACAATGCCGCCGCCGATCCATGCGCCGATAATAAGTCCGACCAGCATGATGATGACGACTGCCGGAAGTGCAAGCCTGATCCCTTTGAACATCATCTGTTCTATATCATTCCATTTATAGCCGTTAAACATTGCAACAGCAGCCGCGGAAGCGGTACCAAAAATAAGAGGAATGTGCGGGTCCTGTCCCAGCCATATGACTGCGATCCCCATGGCCAAAATCATAAGTAAGAGCGGCAATAATGCCACAAAAAAACTGAATTCCTGTTTTTCATGTTTCATGTTTTCGTTTGTATTGTTCATTTTCCCCACCTCGGTACGATTATACAACATGAAGCATTAAGTGAAAAGAATTTTCGGAAAATTTAGAACTAAACTATTTTTTTAAAATAAAAATCCCCACCTCTGCGGCAGGGGATAGACTGTTCTACAGCTTGGGGACATTTGGCATGGAGCAACCCGCTATTTGCCTGTAGCTCTTTTCCGGGTCCGATCCGCTAGAAATAGGACCAGAAAAGCTGCTGCGAGTATGAGCAGTGAGTGTAAGTATCCATCTGCCCATAAAATCAGTTTGTTCGCGGTCATGCTGTCGAATATTACTTTCAGCAGATAGAAAATGACAATTGCCCCTGCAAAAAAGATTAAATCTTTCATAATATGAACACCCCGATAAATTGGATTGCGCAAGTTCAGAGAACGACTTAAGAAACTTTGTGTTTGTTTATTCACCGCAAGTTTTTTTAAGCAATGTTATAAAGAAGGACCAACCCTAAGATCGAGATGATAAAAACGCCTATATTTATCAGAAATAACTTATAAGCATTTACATTTTCAAGCTGCCATATATCCAGAAGTTTCAGGAGTGCCATGATGGAAGTGAACCCGAGCAGGAAAATTGAGAGACCGAAGATTACATACAATATCATTATTAATATATCCATCGTTTATGGAAACCTCCAATTTGTATGAAGTTTGATGGTTAAGAATAACATATTAGAAATTTATTTTATATACACATAAGACATGTATCCTGATGATGCAGAATACATGTCTTATCAATCATCCTATTAAATTTAGACCGAAATGCTGCCAGAAGGCGTAGTACGTAACAATCATCAGCAAGATATAAATCGGCATCAGCCACATGCTGACCTTGACCAGGTCCCGCGTTTCAAATGGCCTGTCGTCTTCTTCGTAAAATATCAACAGTGCCTTGGAGCTGACCGGCAGGGTGACACAATAGTTGATACCAATCAGAGAAATGAAGACAACTGCGACCGGATTCAGGCTGAACATCTCAGCGAAAATAAGCAGCACGGGTATAAATACGACAGCCCGTGTCGTATGGCTTGTAATATACAAGTGTGACGTGACACTGATCAGAATAATGAGTGTCAGCATCATGAACTCATTTGTGACATCGATCAAACTGAACATGCTCAAAAACCTTTCCTGGAAGAAGTCTGTGACTTTGTAGGTCACAAGCAGTTCTCCCAGAGCTGTAGCACCTGCGACGAAGAATATCAGACTCCATGAAACGCTTCTCAGCCCTTCTTTCCACTTGATCAGACCGACTTGAGGCAGCATCATGATCATGCTCATCAGCATCGTTACAAAGGCGATGTCAAAGCCGTGTAGGGCCTCTGTCAGCCAAAGTATCAATGTGATGCCAATCAGCCATAATGCTTTTTTTTCATGGCTGGAAAATGGTTTCTTGTCCACATCTTCATCTTTTGCCTCGACTTCCGAAAAGGTCATATCCTTCAAATACCATTTTGATAGCAGATACAATGAAATTACGCCGATTAACAGGCCGAACGGCATGCCGAAGACAAGGAATGACATGTAGTTTATCGTCTGTTCTGTCTGGCTTTCCAATATGCCGATCCCTATGATATGACTGCCAGCCCCGATTAAGGTAAGGTTTGCCGCCATCAGGATCAGGACGGGGATAGCCAGCCCGAAGAATTTCTTATTTCCATCGAACTGTCTGCCAAATGCCCGATATACCGGGAGGAGGGCGGAAGCCCTGCCGGATGTCGATGGGATTACGACGGAAAGCATCTGAACTAGGGCAAAAGTGAATAAAGTGACCCTGCCCCTGGTGAAGCAATTCCTTTCCACCCATCTGATGAGCCGGTCCAGCAGTCCGCTCCGCTCCAGCACTGCAGCGATGATGAACGCCCCGATCATCAGCCAGACGACGTGCTGGTCGAATGAAGTGAACAGGATATCCTGAGGCAGTCCGAGCAGGACACCCAGACTTAAAGACAGCCATGCAACAAGTCCGGCAGGCAGGTTTGAAAATATGAACATTCCGAGAGACAAAACAAATATGACAAGACTCACTTTCCCTGAATACTCAAGATCACCTGCAAAAAATACCGAGATGGAGAACCCGGTAAATAAACCGGCTAATAAAATATCCCTGACGGACATCACGCTCTGACCTTCTCATGATTTCTGTTTTTCTTTTTCATGGCTTCGGCAAGAGTAATGCCAATCGCCAGATGTCTGAAGGCATTTTCTGTACATTTTTGCAGCCATTTGGATGCATCTGTCATGGATTTCTCAAGTGTCGTCGGCTTAGGGATGATGCTCGTGAACGCATCGATGCCGTTCTCATAGTTGATCTCCGCCTTTTTACCGATTGTTCCGGCGAATGCGATGACGGGTTTATCGTGACTTTTGGCAATACGTGCCACTTCAGACGGAATCTTATCATTCGGTGTCTGGAAATCAATGCAGCCTTCGGCAGTGATGACCAGGTCAGCATTCTGTATCGCATCTGAAATCTCAACATATTTTCTGATGATATCGAATCTTGGGTGCAGCACAGCACCTGTAAATCCTACAAGACCGGCACCGAGACCACCGGATGCGCCGCTGCCATTTGCGTTCGAAGGGTCTTCTCCGGTCATCTGGAAAATCAGGTCTGCAAGATGCTCCAGGTTATCCGACAGTTTCTCAACATCTTCAGGAGATGCCCCTTTTTGCGGCCCGAATACATGGGCAACGCCATTTTTTCCGCAGAGCACGTTTTTCCAGTTGACGGCAACGTCAATATCGGTAGTGATCACTCTTGGATCCACTTTGCGCATATCCACAGAATGGATCTTATCAATCTCTCCGCCACCTTCGATGAATATATGTTCACCTTTGTCATCTTTGAATTGGACACCGACAGCCTGGGCCATGCCGACACCGCCATCCGATGTACCTGAGTCACCACAGCCGATAAGTATACGTTCTGCACCATGATCCAGCGCTTCAATGATTGTCTCTCCAACACCATACGTCGTCGTCTTGAGCGGATTTCTCATATCTTTCGGTACATGGCGGAGGCCTGCAATTGCCGCCATTTCTATCACTGCTGTTTTCACACCATTCTCGGTGAACATACCGAAGTAGGAATCGAGTCGTTCTCCAACCGGACCTACAACATTTGTCGGAATTACATGTCCTTCTTTCAGTTTGACAATCGTTTCTACGAATCCTTCACCGCCATCCACCATTGGAATGACTGTCACTTTATGGTTTTCATTTACGCGTCTGATCCCTTTTTTGATCGCCTTTCCTACTTCTTCTGAACTAAGACTCTCTTTAAATCCTGAAGGTACTACAACTACTTTCATGATTATTCCTCCTGCCTGTATTGTTTGATGGTTCCTAATTTACACATGATTAGTTTAAAATGACTTAATGAAAAGTTAATAATTGATTAAAGAGAATGAAAAAAGATTCATAAATCGAATTTAATTTACTTTCTATGTAATAAAGAGCGGGTAAGGACGGGGGAACTTGTAAAGTAAAAAAACCGCCTGATTCGGCGATTTTTAGTAAAAGGTCAACGTTCCATGAATTCATCCAGATACAGTTCGTAAATGGTATTTTCGATCAGTTTTTTTCTGGCGAAATAACTCCGGCCGTGGGCTTTCGGGACGATTTCTTTTCCGTCATGCATATACATACCGTCAAACTTTTCTTTATTCCTGACGGCGTCCACTGTGGATTTTGCCCCTTCTGCGGGTGTGAGGAAGAAGGGTGTAAGCAGACCGTATACGAGCCGGCCGAATTTTTCGTTCTCCTTCGTCCTGCCGAGGTTTGTAGAAACAGCCCCGGGATGTACGGCGGTGACTCTGAGCCCGCGATCACTGAACTGTTCATGGAGCTCCTGCATGAAGTACAGTGTTGCCAGTTTTGAACGGCCATAAAGGGTCATCGCATTGCCGATGCCTTTGAAATAATCGGATTTGAGTGTCGTGAATGCATAGGCGTTGGATGATACGATCACAATCTGCGGCGCCTTGCTGCGCATCAGTACCGGCATCAAATAGTGGGTGAGCAGGTAATGGCCCAAATAGTTGGTGCCCATCATGAGTTCATAGCCATCCGCTGTTTCCTGCTTTGACAGGGAGACGACACCGGCATTGTTGATCAGACAATCAATATGATCATAATTGTCCTGGATATGAAGTGCTGCCTTTTCCACACTGACAAGGCTGGCGAGGTTGCATTCAATGACTTTCACTTTCAGGATCGGATTTGAATGCTTCAAATCCCGCTTCAGAAGCTGAGCCTTAACTTCATTCCTTGCAAGCAGTATGATTTCGTCAAAATCGGTCGCGAGTTCCTGTACCGTGGCTTTTCCGATTCCGGACGTGGGTCCTGTGACGGCGAGTATCCTATGTGCCATCTACTTCCCATCCACTTTGATCTGTTCATATTTCTGGAACCATTCCGGGAAGGCCTTCTTGAAGGCGACCGGCTTGAACTCTCCATCCACCTTCTTTACGACGATGTGGGTCGTTGTGCCGTATGTGCACAATTCGCCGTCTCCATTGGTGATTTCAAACCCGTAATCCGTCCGCATGCCGGTATTTCTGGCCACCCACGTTTTGACAAATGCCCGATCGCCGTATTTAAGAGATTTCTTGTACGTGATATTGACGTTGTAGACCGGCGCATAGTAGCCGGAGCGTTCCATGGCCACATAGTCATATCCGATATCCGCAATCAGCTGCATGCGGCCGACTTCCAGCCATTTGATATAACTGCCGTGATAGATGACTCCCATCATGTCGGTATCTGCATACATGACCTGTATCTCTTTTTCTGCTGCATATCCTTTTTCCATCGTCCCTTACCTCTCGTTTCTTAAAATATATGATTATATTATAACATTTCACCGTTTTTCTAAGCGAACGCATTCCTCATCAGAGTATAGAGTTTGAAAATTATGATTGAGAGAGGGATAATATAAATAGTTTGGACGATAAACTAAAAATATGGGGTGTATACATGGCGAACAGTAAAGTACAGTCAAGAACGAAGGATATCATAATCGAGGACGGCAAAGCATTCAGGGATCTGAACGGTAACGGCATCGTCGACCCTTATGAAAATTGGGAGCTGCCGGTGGAAGAACGGGTCCGTGATCTCGTGTCCAGAATGACGTTGGAGGAGAAGGCGGGGCTGATGACGGTCTCTTCCCAATATATGCCGTATTCCGGGAAAATACCGGGGGATGCCGAAGCTAAAGAGACGGACGAGAGCGGCCTGCTGAACGAAACCGACATAGTGATGAAGTATCATCCATTCCTGGAACCCGGTGATGAAAATTATGAATTGCCAAAGCCGTCGTTATATACTGCGGGTGCGACGAAAGGGATCATGGATCTGAATCTGCGTTATTTTGTCATCCGTGATAATCCAGAGCCGGAAACCCTGGCGATATGGACGAATAAACTCCAGGAGCTTGCAGAGAGCTCAAGACTGGGAATTCCTGCTGTGATGATTTCGAATCCAAGGAATCATATCGGCTACCTGTATCATGGACTGATGGAAGCCTCGGGTGAATTTTCACTGTGGCCGGGTGAACTTGGGATGGCCGCGACTTTTGATGAAGCACTCGTGAAGGAGTTCGGTGAAATCGCCGCACGGGAATGGCGTGCTGCCGGTATCCATAAACTGTATGGATATATGGCGGATATAGCGACGGATCCACTGTGGATGCGTTACAACGGCACTTTCGGGGAGGATCCGGAGCTCGCCTCCAAGATGATCCGGGCCATTGTCGAAGGGTTCCAGGGCAGAACGCTCGGTGCGGACAGCGTGTCCATAACGACGAAACATTTCCCCGGCGGTGGTGCGCGTCACGGCGGCCATGATCCACATTATCCGTGGGGGAGTTTCAACCCGTATCCGACACCAGGCAGCCTGTATGACTATCACATTCCGCCATTCAAAGCGGCGATAGATGCCGGGACGGCCTCGATCATGCCGTATTACTCGTACCCAAGCAATGCACACAGTGCAGTGCAGCTGAAAGACGGCAGTCCATTTGAAGAGACAGGATTCGCCTACAACAAGACCATCATACAGGACATTCTGCGCGGGGAACTTGGTTTCAAAGGCTATATCAACTCTGATACTGGCATCATCAACATGATGCCGTGGGGCGTGGAGGCACTGAAGCCTGAAGAACGGTATGCGAAAGCACTGGAGACGGGTGTGAACATGTTCTCTGATGAAGCGGATCCGACTACTTTGATCCGGACCGTCCAAGAAGGTTATGTGAGTGAAGAACGGCTCGATGAATCCGTGACATATCTGCTTACGGAAATGATGGAACTGGGGCTGTTTGAAAATCCTTATGTAGAAGCGGACCGCGCCCCGGCCATCACAAAAGATGTGAAGTCGCAGGAAAGGGCTGACGAAGCACACCGTAAATCCGTTGTCCTGCTGCGCAATGATGCGGGTCTGCTGCCTCTGAAAGATGAATCGGTCAAGGACATCAGATTATATGTAGAAGTGATGCAGAAAGATTCTGCAGCGGACAGTACGGCAGAAGTGAAGGAAACAATTGAAAATCATGACGGCGATGTCACTGTAACTGATGATCTGGACACGGCGACGCATGCACTGTTGTTCGTTTCACCGATGCCGGTGCCGGACCGTCCGGATTCCCCGTTATCTGTAGAGCTGGATGCTGCAACGGGCATTGACACGGAGCGGATTAAAATGATCGAGGGGAAAGTGCCGACGATCCTCGCGGTCAACATGACCAATCCCTGGCTGATCGGTGATATCGAACCGGGAGCTGGCGCTGTACTTGCGACATTCGGTGTGAAGCATGAGGCATTCATCGATGTCGTGCGCGGCAGACATATGCCTTCAGGAAAGCTGCCGTTCACACTCCCTGCCAGTAAAGAAATACTCGATCAGAGTCCGGGAGACATCCCCGGACATGCCCAGCAGGAAGGTTATACCTACCGCGACAGGGATGGCAATGCATATGGGTTCGGCTACGGGCTTTCCTATGAATGACCCGGGCAGAAATGAATGCCTTTAAATGTTATACTAATAGTACAGAGATATATTAAACGTACATTATGAGGGATATAATATGACAAATGAAGACATTAAAAATTCTGCAGACCATCTTCAGACTTTGGAAAAAGGTCTGAAGGTGATAGAGGCTTTCAATGGCGAGGACCATCTGACGATATCCTCCGCCTCCAGATTAGTGGGCATCTCCCGTCCGACGGCCCGCCGTGTTCTGATCACTCTTGTCAACCTGGGCTACGCGCAGATGCTCGATAACCGGTTTTATTTAACACCGAAAGTTTTATCGCTGGGCTATTCATACATGACGGCACGCGACAGCTGGGAGATTACGACGACATTGCTGCGTGAACTTTCAAAAGTGACGAATGAGTCCAGTTCATTGGCAAAACTGGTGGGTGAGGAAATCGTCTACATCGGCCGTGTGCCTGCAAACAAGATCATGAAGATTTCCCTGAACATCGGCACGCATCTGCCGGCTTATGCCACTTCGATGGGGAAGGTTCTGCTTGCACAGAAAAGCGAAGAAGCGCTTGATGAATACTTCAAAGAAGCGGAATTGAAGCCGTTGACCGAGTATACGACTTACAAGGAAGAAGACCTCCGCAGGGAATTCGAAGAAATCCGCAGGCGTGGCTGGGCGCTCAGTGAGAACGAGCTGGAGATCGGCCTGATGTCCGTTGCGGCTCCTATCCGCAATATGCGCGGCGATGTCATCGCTGCCATCAATTGTTCCGTGAATTCCTCACAGACCAGCCGGGAGGAATTGGAGGAGAACTATCTGGGGCCGCTCCTTGAAACGGCGGAACAGATCAGCAGAAACACAGAAATAGAACTGCCATTTTAAAGTGGCATCCGGAACCCTTCATCATTGAAGGGTTTTATTTGTTGATCGGCAGTTTAGGAAGATATCTCCAAGAGTGATACTATGAATATTAAATAAAAGGTTTGGAGTCGGTGACATGGAATATATAGAGCAGGGGACATTGCAGTTCAGGAAGACGACATTGGCTTTTTTCGCAGCCGGATTCAATACGTTCGCGATCCTTTACGCTGCACAGCCCCTCATGCCGATCTTCACTGAAGAGTTCGGTGTCAGTGCGACACTCTCGAGTCTGTCCATGACCATCACGACATTGACGCTGGCTGTCAGCATGCTGGTTTTCGGTTCCATATCGGAATCTCTGGGGCGTAAGAATATCATGGTGATTTCCATGTTTGCAGCCTCTCTGCTGTGCATCCTTACCGCCATCAGCCCGAATTTCTACGTGCTGATTGCCCTCCGGGCACTGCAGGGCATGGTTCTGGCGGGCGTACCGTCGATAGCGATGGCGTATATCAGTGAGGAGATCCATCCCAGGAGCCTGGCCGGTGCCATGGGATTGTATATCAGCGGAAATGCACTGGGGGCCGTATTCGGCCGGGTGTTCTCGGGGGTCGCCGCAGATTATATCGGGTGGCACGGGGCAATGCTGGGCATCGGTGCCATCAGCGTCATTGCGACCGTCATCTTCTGGAAAATGCTGAGACCGCCGCGGAATTTCGAGGCGCGGGAATTCAATTTCATGCAGCTGACCAGGTCATTGCTGCACCACATGAAAAACCCGGTTCTTGTGTGCCTCTTCTTTGTCGGATTTTTATTGCTGGGTGCCAACTTATCGATATACAGTTATGTCACATTCGTGTTTTTGGACGAGCCGTATTCACTCAGCCAGTCCATCGTCAGCTGGATATTCCTGATCTTCATCATCGGCATCTTCAGTTCGATGATTACCGGCAGGCTGGTCGCGAAGTTCGGTAAAGTGAAATTCATATATATTGCCCTTGGCATCACGATGCTCGGTGTCTTCCTGCTATTCGTGCCGGATCTATTTGTAATGGTGATGGGGCTCAGTCTCTTTACTTACGGATTCTTCGCATCACATTCCGTCGTCAGCGGGCTGGTGGGGGAAAATGCAGCGGCGAATAAAGCCCAGGCCTCGTCCCTGTATCTTTTCTTCTACTATACAGGGTCGAGTATCGGCGGCACGGCAGCCGGCGTCTTCTGGTCCGGCTTCGGCTGGAACGGAGTCGTGGTGATGAATGTGGCATTCATTGCATTGTGTTTTGTTCTTGTGTCCACTGCAATCAGGATGAAGCGGAGAAATGCAAATTAATAGAATATATATGGCAAACGGTTATTAGCTATTTTCATGCAAATAACCGTTCTTTTTTTATTTATTTTTTCTCAACTTTACCAATTCTTTATATTGGGTTTATGTGAAATTAACAATCAGTATATATAATAACTCATGCAAAGCAACATGAAACAAATAAAAACAACAAAAGGTGAGTGTGTATATATGATGATTAAGAAAAGATTGGTTCCTGTATTTCTTGGAGCATGTACTTTGGGCTTGGCAGCTTGTGGGTCCGGAGAAGTAAGCAGCGATGTATCTATCGATGATCCAAATGCATTATCTGTTGAAGAAATTGAGAAAAAGGCCACAGAAGAAGGGGAAGTGAACAGTGTGGGTATGCCGGATACCTGGGCTAACTGGGATGAGACTTGGAAGGATTTAAATGAAGAATACGGTTTGGAACATGTAGACACAGACATGTCCAGTGCGGAAGAAATTTCCAAGATGGAAACAGAGGGTGAGAATGCAACAGCTGATATAGGAGATGTGGGTATTTCTTTCGGACCGATAGCAGAAGAGAAAGAAATCACACTTCCATACAAAACCTCCTATTGGGATGAAATTCCAGAGTGGGCCAAGGATGATAACGGTGACTGGATTGTTGGATATCAGGGCACAATAGCTTTTGTAACAGACAAAGAACAGGTGGAAAATACACCGACCTCATGGGAAGATCTGCTTGAAGGTGACTACATAGTAAATATGGGGGATGTGCAGACTGGAACACAGGACCAGATGGCAGTGCTGGCAGCAGCTTTGGCTTTTGGCGGTGATGAGACGAATTTACAGCCGGGGCTTGACTTCTTTGCAGAGCTGGCGAAACAGGACAGGTTGAGCACAGCGAGTAACAACAATGTTGCCGGTATGGAAAAAGGTGAGATGGAAGTTGGTATCATGTGGGATTTCAACGCTTTGGGCTACGCCAACCAAGTAGATCCTGAAAGATTCGAAGTCACGATACCTGAAGAGGCATCGGTTGTCAGCGGTTATGCAACAATCATTAATAAATATTCTAAAAACCCACATGCAGCAATGCTGGCAAGGGAATATATTCTGAGTGATGAAGGACAGATCAATCTGGCAAAAGGATATGCGCGTCCAATCCGTGAAAATGTTGAATTACCTAAAGAGGTTGAGGAAAACATGGTTCCTGCAGAGCAATATGAAAATGCTGTACCTGTGGAAGATAACGATGCGTGGGAAGAAACAGCAAAAGAACTGCCACGTCAATGGCAAAGTGAGGTTCTTGTTCATGTCCAATAAACTGATTGTAGTGATGGTGGATGGGCTGCGAGATGACCTGGCCAGGGATAATCTGGGTTACATTGAACACCTCGTTGATTCTGGTCTGGCGGCTCGAACGGCAGTCAGGTCGGAATTGCCGAGCCTATCACGGCCACTCTACGAAGTTTTGCTGACAGGAACCCCAAGTTCAAAAAATGGCATTACAGCGAATAGCTCGGTCAGATTATCCAAACAGGAAAGTCTCTTCCACCTTACAAAACAAAATGGTTTGGTAAACGCTACGGCCTCTTATTACTGGGTGAGTGAACTGTATCATCGTGCCCCTTTTGATTTCATGCAGGACAGGGAGCAAAGAGATATGGAAAATCCAATCCAATATGGAAAATTTTATTGGGAAGACGATTACCCGGATAGCCATCTTTTGATGGACGGAGAAATTTTAAGACAGCAGGTAAATCCTGACTTCCTATACATTCATTCAATGAACGTGGATGATATCGGGCATAAATTCGGGAGCGATTCGAAAGAATACCGCAGCAGGATTTTACGTGTGGACAATTACTTGTCAGAGCTGATTCCGGTCTGGCGGGAAAACGGTTATCAGATTGTCATCACGGCCGATCATGGAATGTCGGAATGGGGATTGCACGGTGGCACCACTGATGGGGAAAGAATGGTGCCACTCTACATAATCAGTGAAAAAATGAAGAAATGCAGGTTTGATAATGTAATGCCCCAGCTTCTTTTTGCGCCACTTATGTGCCATTTGATGGATATTCCACAATCGGCAAAAATGCAGGAGTTGCCTGAATCGGTGATATCCATGCTGAAGAGGAAATAGATCATTCAATTTCTTCTTAGAATTCAGGAGGTATTTTTAGATGCAAAAAACCAAAATATATCCATTGCTGGGGCTGCTGCCCTTTGTGCTGTTGATTACGGGGTTCTTAATACTACCTCTTATAAATATGATATTCCAAAGTTTCCAATCGAATGACGGCACTTTCGGTTTAACACAATACACCAGTATTTTCGGTGATGCTTTCTACTTGCAATCCATCAAAAGCAGTTTGACGATTTCCTTCATTTCAGCCACTGTGGCGATTGTAATCGCATCAATTGGCGGATATTCGATATCGAGGCTTGCGAGCCGGGAAAATAAAGTGATGGTCATGATTACAAATATGACATCTTACTTTGAAGGTATCCCATTGGCGTTTTCTTTTATTATCCTGTTAGGAAATAATGGGTTGTTCACGCTGCTATTTTCACAGCTTGGACTCGATATTTTCAATGAATTCAACTTATACTCATGGATTGGCCTGATCGTGGTCTATATTTACTTTCAGGTACCCTTTGCGATTATGCTGCTACTGCCGACCTACCAAGGGCTGAAAGAGGACTGGCGATATGCCTCTAACCTGCTTGGAGGCAGTATGTTGTCCTATTGGCGCCATATTGGCATCCCTCTCCTGTTTCCCGGAATTGTCGGGACATACACTATACTTTTTGCCAATTCACTCGGAGCGTATGCGACCGCTTATGCTCTGGTCGGTTCGACTTATAATCTGCTGCCGTTGCAGATTGGTTCATTAATAGCCGGAGATGTATTCCTGCAGCCCAATTTAGCAAGTGCCCTGGGTGTTGTATTAGCCTTGATCATGATGCTTGCACTTTGGGTAAATGGACGGATCATGCGTAAAGTCAGGAGGGATCTCAAATGAAGGGAAGATTTAAGCACATCATCATTGTTTCAGTGCTGGGCATCTATCTCCTGCTTCCGCTCTTTGGAACGTTACTCTATTCTCTGGCAGGGGAATGGAGCACTACGATACTGCCTGAGAGTTGGACTTTGTCATGGTATAAGATGCTGTTTGAAGATATGAGATTTTTGCAGGCCCTGGGACGTTCGATATTTGTCATTTCAGCTTCTGTCATCTTGAGTTTAGCAGTGATGCTTCTGACAATCTTCATCATGACGATCTACTTCCCCCACAGGGAAAAATATCTTAAAGTGATCTCGATGATTCCATATGGTGTGCCGGGTGTCGTCTCAGCAATCGGATTACTGAATGTATATTCTTCCAGTATCATCCCGATTACCGGTACACCGTGGATACTTATTGGTTCCTATGCAATCATTATTATGCCTTTCGTTTATCAGGGCATCCGCAACAGTTTATATACTGTTAATGCAATAGAACTTATACAAGCAGCAGAATTGTTAGGTGCTTCTAAGATGAAAGCGGTCATCACTGTCGTATTGCCGAATATGATGAAGGGTGTCCTGGCAGCAGCACTTCTTTCGATTGCCATGCTGTTTGGTGAGTTTGCACTGGCCAATCTTTTAGTTGGGGGTCAGTATGAGACATTGCAGATATACTTATATCAGCAGTTCAGTAAAAATGGCCACTTAACAAGTGCAATCGTCATTTCATACTATTTCATCATCATGATTGTAACCGGGTTACTGATTCAATTCCAACAGCCGGGCAGGAAAAAGAAATTCACTTCAGTGAATATTAATGGATTGCTTTTAAATAATAAAACGAAGCAAAATAAAGAAATAGAAGGTGACCTGCATTGAGTTATGTAAATGTATCATCAGTAAAGAAAAAATATGGAGATAAAACTGTCCTGAATGATATTTCATTTTCAATCAAACAGGGAGAATTTATTACTTTGCTGGGGCAGAGCGGATGCGGTAAAAGCACATTGCTGCGGGCGATTGCCGGTATTGTGGACATCAATGATGGCGCGATTGTTGTAAATGAAAAAAATATTACAAAGCTGCCTTCCAGAAAACGTGAAATCGGTATGGTCTTTCAGTCCTATGCACTCTTCCCCAATATGACGGTTTTTCAGAATATAGGTTACGGCCTGAAAATGAAAAAGATAAAAAATACAGATGAAGTGCAAAAAATGATTGTGTCTATGGGGTTGGAAGGATTGGAAAATAATTATCCTCATGAACTTTCCGGCGGACAGCAGCAACGTGTCGCGCTGGCGCGGGCACTGATATTAAAACCCAAAATTCTATTGTTGGATGAACCATTGAGTGCACTGGATGCAAAAATCAGGAAATCATTGCAGATAGAAATAAAAAGAATCCAAAAAGAGATGAATATTACGACTATTTTTGTGACCCATGATCAAAAAGAAGCGATGATACTGAGTGACCGCATCTATGTGATGAATAACGGTGTCATTGAACAATCCGGTACGCCGGAAACGATTTATACCCGTCCGAAAAACAAATTTGTAGCCGGTTTTATCGGATCCTATAATATTTTTGATGCACTGGAAATGAAAAATAATATAGATGAACATTTCGAACTTGAGACTTCACATATCGCAATCCGCCCTGAAAGTATGCAGATATTTGAAAAACATGCCGGGCATGATACGTTGGATGGGGCTTACACCGCAGAAGGTGAAATTTCACTGAAAACTATAAGTGGCAGTGTGATAAGTTATCAAATAAAATTGAATACAAAAACTGTTCAAGTAGACCAGTTATATCAAGGGGAAGACAATCTGAACGAAGGAGATGGAGTTAAGCTGGTCATACCAAGGAAAGCATGCATAGTGTTGGAATAAGGGGAGAGCAATGATGATGGAGATATTTCCTGAAGAAAGAAAAAATTATATTTTGAACAAATTGAAAAATGCACCGAAGGTAAGAGTTACAGAAATATCGAAAAAATTTTCTGTATCAACTGAAACGGTTCGCAGGGATTTAGACGTTCTGGAAAGTGAAGGACTCGTCAAACGCGTCTATGGCGGGGCAGTCAAGACTGATTTTCACAATCCAGAGCCGCCGCTCTGGAATAGGAAAAGAGTAAAGGAAAAAGAAAAGCATGAGATAGCCAAAAAGGCATCAGAGCTCATCGAAGATGGTTCAACCATCCTGCTGGATGTCGGTACGACTGTGCTGGAACTCGCTCGGCAAATCAAAAATAAGAAAGATATCACAATTCTGACCAACTCACTGCTGGCGGCGAACACTTTACTGGAAGGATTGGAAAATGATTATTTTTCAGGCGATGTCATTTTGCTGGGCGGGCAATTGAATTCCAAACAATATTCTGTGTCAGGAAAAGTGGCGGAAGTAGTATTGGATCAGTTCAATGTGGATCAGGCGTTTATTTCCGTCGGTGGGATTTCTCTCAAAAATGGCTTAAGTGATTATGATTTTGACGAATCCATGATATCCAGGCAGATGATCCGTGTGTCCAAAGAGACAATAGTATTGGCCGATGCGTCCAAGCTGGAAACGGATACCTTCTGTAAATTTGGTTCTCTGGAAGACGTGGATACAATCGTGTCTGAGGTGCCGCTTCCGGCTGCATGGGAGGAAAATGAATTTTTTAAGGATATAAGATGGATTACGACATAAAAAGGACGGATATGATGAAAGTAGATTATCACGTTCATTTGGAAGAAGGGCCATACTCGACTGAATGGCTGGCCCGTACCGGAAAGTCACTTTCCTTTTTTTCAGATGACAGGAGCCATACTTATGAATGGATGGAATTAATGGCTGATAAATTAAACAGCCGTATTAAGAAAGGGTGCTTCTCACCTGAATGGCTGGATCTTTATTTGGAGAGAGCCAAACAGTTAGGTTTGAAGGAAGTTGGAATCGTTGATCATCTATATCGTTTTTCAGATGCTCAGGAGTATTACAGGAAACATATTTATCTGGAAGATGATAAGCTCGGAAAAATGCAGCAGAGCTGGCTGGATCAGGTGGCGATAAGACCTTCAATGGATCAGTTCATTGAATTTATCCAATCACAGAAAATGAAATGGGAAAATCAAGGCGTAAAATTAAAACTGGGCATAGAAGCGGATTTTTTCCCGGATGGGGTAGAAGAGCTGGCTGGAATCATAGACCAGAAACCCTGGGACTATGTCATCGGTTCGGTTCATTTTATAGAGGGCTGGGGGTTTGATAATCCAGAAACGGCGGATAAGTTTGAAGAAGAAGATCTGGTCGAGCTGTACAGGGTACATGCAGACTATGTCTGCAAGGCCATTGAATCAGGACTTTTTGATATCGTTGCACACCTTGATAATCTAAAAGTTTTTTCTTACAGGCCGGATGAGGCACTGATTGAAAAGTATTATGAGAAGGTGGCTGTGACTTTGAAAAAACATGATGTCGCGAGTGAAGTCAACACAGGTCTGTCTTATCGGTATCCAATTAAAGAAGCATGTCCCAGCCCAAAATACCTTCAAAAACTGGCTGAGCAGAAAATACCGGTTACGCTTTCGTCAGATGCACACTATCCTGATGACTTAGGAACGAGCTTGGATTTAGCTGCGGATCTGCTGAGAAAGAAAGGGTATGAAAATATAAGTACTTTCTCAAAAAGAGAAAGAAAGAAAATATCAATCCTATAACACCAGCATTATCAAAAAGAAAATCCCTTTCAGATAAAGATCTGAAAGGGATTAAAAAGTGTAAGTTTTTACGACTCCACATTATCCACCATCAATGAAATGCCCTGGCCGACGCCGATGCACATTGTGGCGAGTCCGGTTTTCGTTCCTCTGCGCTTCATCTCATAGATGAGGTCGGTCAGGATGCGTGCGCCGCTCGCTCCGAGCGGGTGGCCGAAGCTGATGGCTCCGCCGTTGACGTTGACGATGCGGGTATCGAGGCCCAGCTGGTTGATGCATTCGAGAGACTGGCTGGCGAATGCTTCGTTCAGCTCGACGAGCCCGATGTCTGAGATTGTCCGGCCCGTTTTCTCAAGCAGCTTCTTCGTCGAATCGATCGGACCGAGGCCCATGACTGCCGGTTCGACTCCCGCTGTTGCGGAGAATGTGTATGTCACGAGCGGTTTGAGACCGAGTGTGTCTGCCTTTTCCCGGCTCATCACCAACAATGCACTTGCGCCGTCGTTTACGCCGGAGGCATTCCCTGCGGTGATGGTACCCTCGGGGAATATCGGTCTGAGCGTCCCGAGTTTCTCAAGTGTCGTTTCCGGCCTCGGGTGTTCGTCCTTGTCAACAATCGTCTCGTTGCCTTTACGGTCCTTTATCGTAACGGGGATCATCTGCTCCTTGAATTTATCGGCTTCCACCGCAGCCTTTGCGCGCTGCTGGCTCTGGTAGGCGAATTCATCCTGGGCTTCCCGTGAAATGTTGTAACGCTGCGCAACGTTCTCGGCCGTCTGCGGCATGGAGTCGATGCCGAATTCCTTTTCGATTTTCGGGTGCGGGAACCGCCAGCCGATTGTCGTGTCGACTATTTCCATGTTGCCGCGCGGGAATTCCTTCTCCGGCTTCAGCATGACGAATGGCGCGCGTGACATGCTTTCGGTGCCGCCCGCAATCGCAATGTCGATTTCACCCGCGAGTATGGAGCGGGCGGCCATGGAAACAGTGTCGAGGCTCGAACCGCACAGCCTGTTGACTGTCGTCCCGCCGACGGATTCCGGCAGGCCCGCAATGAGTGCGGACAAGCGTGCAACGTTCCTGTTCTCTTCACCGGCACCGTTTGCGTTGCCGAATATCACTTCATCGATCTGGTTTACATCGAGACCCGGGTTCCGTTCGACGAGTGCTTTGATGACGATGGCGCCGAGGTCATCCGGGCGCACGGATTTAAGTGCTCCTTTATATCTGCCGATCGGTGTCCTGACCGCATCTACGATGACGACTTCTGTCATGGTTTCACACTCCCTTTCAGTGTTTCCGATACGGTGTAATCGGCTTCTGTCTTCTCTCTTACTTCATCAAGTGTTGCGTCTCCCATCAGTTCTATCAATTCAAATCCATCCCCTTTTCTTTCGAATACCGCAAGATCTGTAATAATCATATCAATCCTGCGTGTGGATGTAATGGGATACGTACATTCTTTCAGGAACTTCGCAGAACCGTCTTTTGCGGTATGATTTGTAGTGATGATCACTTTCTTGGCCCCGACGAGAAGGTCCATTGCACCGCCGACACCGATGATGTCCTTGCCGGGAATCGCCCAGTTGGCGACCTGTCCCGTCTCGTCCACCTGCAGCACACCCAGAATCGCCACATCGACATGCGCACCGCGGATCATCGCAAATGAATCTGCACTGTGGAAGTAGCTGGCACCCGTCGCTTCACCGACAGGGAGTTTTCCGGCATTGACGATATTGGGATCGATGTCTTCATCCGCGACAGACGTGACACCGAGCATTCCGTTTTCTGTATGAAGGTAGTATTTTTCCTTGTCGAGATAATTGGCGACAAGGGTGGGGATGCCGATGCCCAGGTTGATGACGGAGTGTTCTTCGAGTTCTTTTGCTGCACGTTCTGCAATCATATCTTTTATGCTCATTTCTGAATGACTCCTTCCCGTGTCAGAATTTGTTCGGCGAGCACAATCTTATCTACATATAAGTGCTGTGTCGCAATTTCCTCAGGGTTCAGTTCACCGGGTTCGACGATCTCATCGACTTCGGCCACCACATATTTCCCGGCAGTGGCCATCATCGGATTGAAGTTCCGCGCCGTCTTATAGTAGACGAGGTTCCCGAGTGTATCCGCCTTGTGTGCACGCACGATGGAAACATCCGCCCTGAGCGCTTTTTCAAACACGTACTCCTCGCCGTCGATCTCTTTCGTTTCCTTGCCTTTGGCAAGGTCGGTCCCGACACTTGTCTTCGTGTAGAAGCCGCCGATGCCGGCTCCCCCAGCACGGATGGCCTCGCTCAAAGTCCCCTGTGGCAGAAGCTGGAGTTCCAGCTTTCCCGCGTTATACCATTTGGCGACTTCGCGGTTGCTCGTGAAGTACGAGCCGATCGCCTTTTTCAGTTTGCCCTGGTCGAGCAGTATGCCGAGCCCTTTGCCCGCTTCGCCGACGTTGTTGCTGATGACGGTCAAATCCTTCAGATCGAGCGTCGTCAGCTCATCGATCAGGGTCAGCGGTGCGCCGATCAGACCGAATCCTCCGACCATCAGCGTGTCGCCGTCCTGCACAGCAGCAAGCGCCGACTTCCTATCTGTAATCTTCGATTCCAAATCCAGTCACTCCGTTTCTAAAAATTCTTCGATTTCTTTATTCAGCCCCGGATTATCATTGAATACGATTTCGTAGTGGTTGAGTGCATAATCCGTCGATCTTATATTTCCGATTGTATCCATCATATTGTCATAGCCCGCTTTGCTGAACAGCGGTATGCCGTCTTTGATCGGACCGGTGCAGATGACGAGGAACACCGGGACGTCTACATTTTTATAGATTTCATCATGAGGGTATTCATAGAAGCTTTCAAAATCCTGCTTTGTCAGTCCGTAATCGGATTTGGTGTGGATTTCACCATCCACTTCTTCGATCTCATGAGCAATCACCCGGTCCATGACCGGCGACCAGCGGACGCCGAGTGCCCCGTAGGACTGTTTCATCATATCGGAATAAACTTCCGCGGATTCGAAAGTCCGGTCCAGTCTGCCGAGGGAGGGGAGGACGAGGCTGCTCGTCTCCGCCCCTGCCTCACCGCCGCCATCCAGCAGCACGACTTTTTGGATGCGCCCGGATTTCGAAGCGGCTTCTAGCGCAATGTATCCGCCCATCGAGTATCCGGCGAGTATGATTTTTCCGTAGTCCAGTGCATCGATCAGCTGCAGCAGATCCTGCGTATGCTGGTGGATGTCCGTTGGTGCATGCTGCATGGAACTGTCACCGCGGCCGCTCAGGTCATAGCTCAAAGTGTCATACCGGTCCTTGAAATGACTCTGGAAATGATGCATCTGGAGATAGTTTCCGGTCAGGCCGTGAATGAAGATCAGCAGGACGTCGCTGCCTGTACCGGTTTTATTTACATTGATCGTTTTGGTTTGGAGCTCTATGCGTTCTGTCATATTTATCACACCTATTCCACTGTATAGATTGAGTAGCTTACGCCTTCCGGCAGCCTGATGCCGTTTGAGATGAAGATCCTGTTGTTCAGCCAATGGTATTTTTCGCTCGCTGTTTCGAATATCGGATTGGTCCTGAAATAATATTCCTCCGGATCGACTGACTCGCCCTGATCGAGGCGGGCAAGGACGGACGGGTCTCCTGTGCGTATGCCGCGGTAGGTCATCAGGATCAGTTCCTTGTCATCTGTTTCGAGGGTGATCCTTACGTCCTGGACGATGGTGCCGTCTTCACGCACTGTGATCCAGTCGTCACCACCGGGCAGCACGGTTGCGTTGAAGTGTTCCCCTTCGAATTTTCCGCCGGTCACCTGGATGATCCGTCTGCTGCCGATTGGTGTCTTCCCCGGCAGGTAGGGTTTGGCAACGCTCAGTTCCATATGGCCGAGCAGGGCGAGTTTCGGTTGTGGCAGTTCTCTCATTTGAAAATTCCTCCTTGAAAAAGCTTGAAAGTCAAAAAGGGCATGGTATCCATGCCCGGTTGTCATTATTCTTTACGCAGTACGAACTCGAGTGATGCTTCTTTATGATCGCCTTTGTCTATGAGTTTGGTGATCAGCTCATCACGCACCCCTTCGGCAACGTCCGTTTCCATCCACTCGTCCCCTTCGAAGAAGACTTGTGTGATCAGTGTTTCGTGGCCTTCCGCCTTGAACATGATGTGCTCGTGTGCCGGACGCATCGGATGCTGTTCCATATACCCGAGGAATTCGCCTGTCGGCCCCTGGTCAGGTATGGAGTATGGTACCGCCTGTATCGTCTTCACTGTGAATTTTCCGTTTTCATCCGTCTTGAAGCGGCCGCGCAGGTTGAAGTCGGGTGCATCAGAGTCGAAATTCGAATACTTTGCGGAGTTGTCATTCTGCCAGTAGTCCACTTCGGCGCCGGCGAGCACTTCACCGTCGGTGTTCTTGACTGTCCCTGAGAAATAAAGGACTTCACCCGGTTCGTTTTCACGTTTCGGCAGGTCGATGATGCCATTTTCATCCGGTTCTACAAAAGGTGAATTTTCAACGTAGTAAGGCCCGAGCAGGGAAGGCTGGGTACCCGGCAGTGTCGTGTACATCGCCTGAAGTACGTGGGTTTCCAGGAAGACGTCGGCATAAAGCGGCAGTTCCCCGGATTTTCCGAGGCGGTCGGCCCAGTTTACAAAGTTCGTATACTCTTCATGGTTGAGCTTTGCTTCTTCCAGGAAAGCCTGCATGTGCTTGATGAAGAGGTCGAAAACTTCTCCTACACGTTCGTTTTTTGTCGTTGGCAGATGGTTCGTCATTTGTTGAGTCATAAGTAAATCTCTCCTTTAAATGGGTTAATTGAATTTATTTGATCAGATGCACTGCGGTGCAGTACGTCTGATGGAAATCTCATGTGAACTTACCGTTTATAGTGATTCAGCTTCTCATAATCCAATGTGATACCGAAGCCGATGTCATCCGGAATCTGGATTTCAAAATCCTTCACTTTGATCTCTTCCAGTGTCAGCCTGTCCTTGTACAGAAGCGGGCCGAAAATTTCTGTTCCGAATTTGAATTCTGGAATCGTGGCATACACGCTTGCCGCAATTGCGTTGCCCAGTGTGGATTCGATCATTGTACCGCCGTACAATCCGAATCCTGCAGCTTCTGCGATGCCTGCAATCTTCCGTGTCTCCAGGATGCCGCCGTGTTTTGCGGGCTTGAGTGCGATGGCGTCGCCGGCACGTTCTTTGATGATCCTGTAAGTATCATGCAGGGAAGTGGCGGCTTCGTCTGCAAGGATGGAGACATCGAAGCGTTCCGTGAGGCGCTTCATGCCTTCATAGTTCCACGTCGGCAGCGGCTGTTCGATCATCGATACCCCCATTTCCTCCAGGGCTCTGATCTGTTTCAGGGCAGTGTACTCATCCCATGCCTGGTTGATGTCGACGGTGACCCGTGCCTCGCTGCCAATGGCTTTGATGATTTCCCCGACATGTCTGACGTTGTTATCCGGATCGCCACTGCCGATTTTCAGTTTGAAGATGTTATGCCGTTTCATATGAAGCATTTCCTTTGCCTCTTCGATGTCGCTCCCGGTATCTCCGCTGGCAAGTGTCCAGGCGAGCGGCAGGGAGTCATGGATCTTTCCGCCGAAGAGTTCGTAGGCGGGAATCTCCCGCTGTTTTGCTGCCAGGTCGATCAAGGCGGTTTCAATCAGGCTTTTGGCAAAATGGTTGCCCCGGACAGACTTGGCAACCGTATTCATGATCCTGTTGAAATGGATCGGTTCCTGTCCGATGAGGTGCGGGGTGATGTACCGGTCGATGTTTGCCTTTATGGCTTCGACGGTGCTTTCACCATAGGAAGCACCGCCGATTGTTGCGACTTCGGATACACCGGTACGGCCGCTGCCATCTTTGATGATGCCGATGACGATGGCCTGGGATGTGATGGTGGTCATCGCCAGCTTGTGGGGCCGCATGGTGGGCAGATCGCATATGAAAATTTCTACCGAAGAAATACTGCTCATATCGCTCCTCCTTGTACTTATATCGTACGTTGATATGATATTCGAACACACACTCATTATATATACTCTGTGAAAGCGGTGTCAATAAATTTTTCGAAAATTTGATATTAAGTGATGAAAATGATGGTTTTTTGAACACTTCGCACTTAATTGTTTAATAAAAAAACTAAATAGATAAACAACATTAACATGAATGATTGATTTATATATTAATTAGTTGTATCATTAAACCATTAAGGTGATATAGGAGTTTTGCGTATGAAAAAATACTTTATGCTTTTTGTAAGCGTATCCATCCTGCTGCTCAGTGGATGTACGGACAGTGCATCGGGCAAGGATGATAAACATAATCTTATTCTGGCTCATAACCATCCGACGAGCCATCCGGTGCATGAATCCCTTGAAAAGTTCAAAGAAGAGGTTGAAACACGCTCGGACGGGGATATTTCCATCGATCTCTATCCGAACGGGGAGCTGGGGGATGAGCGGGAAGTGATCGAACTGACACAGACGGGTGCTGTGGACATCACTAAAGTCAGCGCTGCTGCACTTGAAAGCTTCCGTCCGGAATATTCGATCTTCGGAGTACCTTACATGTTTGACAGTATGGAAGATTTCGAAGAGAAGATGGAAGATCCTGAAATCGCGAATACGATCTATCAGGCATCAAAAGACATCGGATTTGTCGGGCTAACATATTTTGATGCCGGCATGCGGAGTCTCTATACTGCTGAACGGATGATCGAAACGACCGAAGATATGGAAGGATTGAAAGTCCGGGTGCAGCCGAGTGCAACGAGTGTGAACATGATTGAAGCGCTTGGCGGCACGGCCACACCGATGGCTTACAGTGAAGTCTACACTTCGCTCCAGTCGGGCATCATAGATGCGGCGGAAAACAACCTGTCCTCTCTGGTGAGCAGTAAGCATGGTGAAGTATCGGATCACTGGTTCTACACGGAGCATGCGATTGTCCCGGATATGCTGATCATGAACAACAAGATGCTGGAGAACATGTCCAAGGAACATCAGGACATAATCCATGAATCGGCGGAAATCGCGAACGAATTCCACAAAGGTGTGTGGGACGAAGCGATGAAAGCGGCTGCCGATGAAGCACAGAATGAAATGGGCGTCGAGTTCCATGAAGTGGACAAGACTTCATTCAAGAAAGCAGCTCAGCCGCTCCATGAAGAAATGAAGCAGGACAAGACGATGGCACCGATCTATGAAATGTTCAGGGGGGATGGTTCAGATGAAGAAAGCTAAGGAAATGCTGGATAAAGTCCTGCTGGGTGCAGCGGGTGCAGCAATCATCACCATGACGCTGCTCTCCATGTGGCAGGTCATCGCCAGATACATTTTGAATAATCCCAGTACCATGAGTGAAGAAATCATACGGTATATGCTGATCTGGTTTACGCTGCTTGCGGCGGCTTATGTATTTGGAAAGAACAAGCATATTGCGATTTTATTCATCAGGGAAAGCATGCCGCAGAGAGTGCAGATTTTCCTGACCTATCTGACGCAGACTGCCATCCTGCTGACGGTGGCTGCGGTGTTCCTTTACGGAGGCATACGGATCACGATGCTCACCATTCCCCAGATTGCTCCGGCAACAGGGATCTCGATGGGCTTTGTTTATGCGGCGCTTCCTGTCTCAGGTGTGATCATCCTGTTCTATACAATCTACAACATCATGACGATAGAACGGGTCGCCAATAAAGAAGATGAGGATGTGAGCAGTCTATGAGTACAACAGTATTAGCGGGAATCATGATATTCGGTCTGCTGCTTCTGTTTCTGACAATCGGGTTCCCGATTGCAGTGGGGATCCTGCTGAGTGCACTTTTCACACTCATGCTCATCCTGCCGTTTGATACGACTATACTGACTGGTGCACAGCGTATGGTCACGGAGATGAACAGCTTCACAATGCTTGCGATCCCTTTATTTGTACTGGCAGGGATCATCATGAACAACGGCGGCATCGCATTCAGACTGATCAATTTTGCCAAAGTGCTGGTCGGAAGGATCCCCGGATCACTTGCCCATACGAATGTCGTCGGCAACATGCTGTTCGGTTCTATCGCAGGTTCCAGTGTCGCTTCGGCTGCGGCAATGGGGCGCATCATGGGGCCAATGCAGGAGAACAGCGGCTATGACAAGAAATATGCAGCGGCGACGAATATCGCTTCTGCACCGGCGGGGCTGCTCATTCCGCCGACTTCGATCCTGATTGTGTATTCATTGGTCAGCGGCGGGACATCCATCGCAGCACTCTTTATGGCGGGTTACATCCCGGGCATACTGTGGGGGCTGGTGACGATGGCAGTCGCCTACGTATTCGCCAAAAAGTACAAGTATCCGGTATCGGATAAGATTCCGTGGAGCGACAAGCTGTACCTGACACTGCAGGCACTGCCGAGTCTGCTCCTGATTATCATCGTCATAGGTGGAATCGTGGCTGGGATCTTCACGGCTACTGAAGGTGCGGCCGTTGCCGTGATCTATTCCGTGGTGCTTTCAATGATATATAAGAGCCTCAAGATGCGGGATATTCCTGAAATCATCAGGGAGACGGTGGAAATCACCGGCATGATCCTGTTCCTGATTACAGCTTCAGGATTGTTCTCCCTTGTCATGTCCTACACAGGGCTGCCCGATGCAATGAGTGAAGGACTGCTCGGACTCACGGAGAATCCGATACTCATCCTGCTGCTCATGAACGTATTCCTGCTTGCTGTCGGAACGTTCATGGATATCACGCCGGCTGTATTGATATTCACGCCGATATTCCTGCCGATTGCAATGGAAATGGGCATCGACCCGATTCATTTCGGTATCATCCTGACGTTCAACCTGTGTATCGGTAATATTACGCCGCCGGTCGGTTCGGCATTATTCGTCGGTGCCAGTGTTGCGAACATCAGAATCGAGAAAGTGGTGCCGATGCTGATACCGTTCTTCATCGCACTTGTCATCATGCTTGTAATCGTTACATTTACACCTGTCCTCAGCATGTTCCTTCCGGAACTGTTCGGGCTGAACCAGTAAAAATATAAATAACTAAGGAGAGATATGAATGGTTGATAAAGATTTTCTGCTCACGACGGATACGGCGAAATGGCTGTTCCACGATGTGGCGGCGCATATGCCGATCGTCGACTATCATAACCACCTGGATCCAAAGGAAATATATGATAATAAAAATTACAGATCTATAACAGAAGTATGGCTCGGAGGCGACCACTACAAATGGCGCGCAATGCGGGCAGCGGGCATTGATGAAGAGAGGATCACGGGTAAGGCGGATGAAAAAGCGAAATTCGATGCATTTGCCGAAACGATGCCGAAACTTTTCGGCAACCAGCTGCTGCACTGGACCCAGCTGGAGCTCAAGACATTTTTCGGGATCGACAAGTTCCTGTCCCCGGCTACTGCGGATGAGATCTACGAAAAGACGAATACCGCATTGAAAGAGGATGCGCTAAAGCCGCGGAATATCCTCCAGAGCCAGAAAGTGAAATTTCTCGGCACGACGGATGACCCGACGGATTCACTTGAATACCATAAGCTGTTGAAAGAGGATGAAACATTCGATGTCCATGTGGCTCCTTCATTCAGGCCGGATAAAGCGATCGCAGTCGATGCTCCGGATTATGGAGCATGGCTGTCCAAACTGGAAGCGGCAGTGGATTTCAAAGTGGACAGTTACCGCAAATTCATGGATGCGATGGATCAGCGCATTGAATTTTTCAATGAGATGGGCTGCCGGGCATCCGACCACGGCATCAATGAAATGTTCTATGAGGAAGCGACCGGAGCGGAAATGGAAGAGATTTTCAGGAAAGTCGTTTCAAAAGAGGCGGTCAGCCGCAAAGAGGCGGACAAGTTCAAAACGTTTACACTCATCGAGCTCGCAAAGAAATACCATGCGCGCGGCTGGGTGATGCAGCTGCACATCGGACCGCTCCGGAACAACAATTCAAGGATGTTCGAACGCACCGGAGCGGACAGCGGCTTTGATTCGATCAATGACAAGCTTGTCGCAGAACCGCTCAGCCGGTTCCTGGATGCCATAGATAAAACGGACGAGCTGCCGAAAACCGTGTTGTATACGCTCAACCCGAGGGACAATATCATCATGGCGACGATGGCCGGCAACTTCCAGTCGGGCGGGACGCCGGGTAAAGTGCAGTTTGGAACCGCCTGGTGGTTCAATGATAATTATGACGGCATGATGGATCAGATGAAGACGCTGGCGAATGCGGGGGCATTCAAAACATTCATTGGAATGCTGACGGATTCACGGAGCATGCTGAGTTTTACGCGCCATGAATACTTCAGGAGGATTCTCTGTGAGCTGCTCGGACAATGGGCGGAACAGGGCATGATTCCGGATGACAGGTCTTTATTGAAAGAATATGTTGAGGATATATGCTACAACAACGCAAAAGATTACTTTGGTTTGGAAAACTGATTGAAGAGGAGAGATTGTTATGGAAATGAGTTTCAGATGGTATGGCATGGATGATCCGGTCACGCTTGAGAATATCCGCCAGATACCACAGATGAAAGGGATCGTCTCTGCAATCTACGACATTCCGGCTGGCGAAGTCTGGCCGTACGACCGCATCGTGGAACTGAGGGATCAGATTGCCGCACACGGCATGCGGCTGAATGTGATCGAATCGGTGCCGGTGCATGAGGATATCAAAATGGGCCGCGGCCGCCGTGACGAACTGATCGAGAACTATAAGGAAACCATCCGCAACCTGTCCAAAGCGGGCATCAAAACCGTATGCTACAACTTCATGCCGGTATTCGACTGGACGCGCATCGAACTGGATGCGTCGCTTGCGGACGGTTCGAACTCCTTGAAATATGACGAGGCGAAAGTGCAGGGCATCGACCCGCTCAGCGGTGAGCTGACCCTGCCGGGGTGGGATCTGTCCTATCAGACGGATGACCTGAAGGAAATCATCGATGCCTACCAGGAGATCAGTGAAGACCAGCTGTTTGATAATCTGATCTATTTCCTGGAACGCATCATACCGGTTGCGGAAGCGGAAGATGTGCTGATGGCCATCCATCCGGACGATCCGCCATGGAGCATCTTCGGACTGCCGCGCATCATTACAGGGGCGGCCGCTTTGCGGAAGTTGTTCGAAGCGGTGCCGAGCAGGCATAACGGCATCACATTCTGTACAGGATCCTACGGTTCCAGCCCGGCCAATGACCTGTTCGAGATCATTGATGTGGCTGCTGAACGCATCCATTTCGTCCACGCAAGGAATGTGAAATGGACCGGGGAACTGTCATTCCAGGAAGTTTCCCACTCTGTTCATGAGGGATCTTTGGATATGGTCGGCATCATCGATAAACTGGTTGCTTCGGGAATCGACGTGCCGATCCGTCCGGACCACGGCCGCATGATCTGGGGTGAAACGGGACGGCCGGGATACGGATTGTACGACCGGGCCCTCGGAGCAACATATTTGAACGGTATTTTGGACACTTTGAAGAGGTAATCGGTTGGTGAGGGGGGAATAAAAGCCCGGTGGCCGTTCTCGTATCTTCGATTCGAAATCGACGATGCGAGAGGGGGTGTCACGCCTCATCGTTTTTCGATCGATGATGTGACAAGGGGTTCTACCGCCTTCGATTTGAAATCGACGATGTGAGAGGGGGTGTCTCTCCTCATCGTTTTTCGATCGATGATGTGACAAGGGGTTCTACCGCCTTCGATTTGAAATCGACGATGCGAGAGGGGGTGTCTCACATCATCGGTTCCAGATCGATGATGTGACAGTCCCCAAGTACCCACCCGGACATGCCCAAACCCAACAAAAATACCTCTCTGCATCAGCAGAGAGGTATCCATCTTTATGAATTAATGTGTATAGTTATATTTATTCAGATTCAGGTCGGTGATGTCCAAAAACTTGGCGAGCGGGACAATCGCAGCCCCCAAGGCACTGGACCGGTCCTCGAGTGAAGAGACGAGCAGCTCATCATAATCGATGAATGAAGAGGACAGCTTTGGCTTCAGGTCTTCAAGCAGCTCCGGATATTTGGTGAATATGCTGCTGTTGATGACGAGCTTTTTCGGGTTGAAGATATTGATGATGTTGTTCAGGCCGACTGCCAGAAATGAGATGTAGTCATCAAAGATCTCTTTGGCTGCCGCATTTTCTTTCAGCGATTCATATGTCGGATAATCATACAGTTCTATATCACTTTCCGCTAAAGACTGTTTCAGCACTTCATCAGAAGCATAGCGCTCGAAACAACCGTGGTTACCGCATCTGCAGGGGATGCCGTTCTGTTTGATGATCATATGGCCGACTTCACCCGCATAACCGGTGAAGCCCCGGAACACTTCGTTATTGAGCAGTATGCCAAGGCCGATACCGCTGGATAGCGTCACGCAGTAGAGATTGGGCTGATATTCAGTAAATGCCTGCTCTGCACGGACGGCCATATTGGCATTATTGTCGGCGTAGACGGGCACTTTGAAAGTATCTTCAAGCTTATTGAGCAGCGGCTGTATGTGAATCTGATCCGGCGGGGAATAAAGTAACTCCCTGTCCTCGGTGACGATGCCATGGAAGCTGATGCCGATGCCCACGAGTTTGTTTTTATTGTAGATCTCATCATACTGATCCACGACCGGTTGGAGGAGCTCCGGCAATATCTCGACCAGCTGATCGGTCCGTCTGATGTCGAAGTCATGCTTGTTGTTATAAACAGTCATGCCTTTAAGATTGACGATGACGATCCGGATATGGTCCCGGTCGATATCGATGCCGATAGTATAAGTACTCATCGGGTTCAATTCCAGGTTGATCGGCCTGCGGCCCGGTGACTGATAATTTTCCACCGGCTTTTCAATCACCAGGGATTGTTCAATCAGTTCGGTCACCTGGGAGGAGACAGTAGCTTTATTGAGCCCGGTCCTTTTGGAAATATTCACCCTGGAAATGGATTTGTTGCGGATGATATCTTCAAGCACAAGTCTCCGGTTCATGGTTTTGATATAGTTCGCATCACCAGTAAGCATAAAATCCCGTCCTTATCTTGGTTTATGTATTAAACTGATTTTACCAAAATATTATGTTATCAGCAATTTGTGAAAAAACTATTAGGAGGAAACGATATGAATAAAACAGATCTCTCAGGAAAAACCGCAGTCGTCACAGGCGGTGGTGGCGTATTGGGTTCCCATTTCTGCAAGGCGCTTGCCGGAGCGGGAGCGAAAGTGGCCATCCTCGGACGTACTTTGGAAAACTGTGAAACAGTCGCTGAAGAAATTAAAAATGACGGTGGCGAAGCCATCGGTCTCAGCTGTGACGTGACCGATAAGTCTTCAGTGGAGGCTGCGAGAGAAAAAATCAATGAAACTTTCGGAACATGCGATATTCTGGTGAACGGGGCAGGCGGCAACAATCCATCCGCATCGACTGATGATGAATATCTCGACCTCGACAAACTGGACGACCCGGATGTCAAAGACTTCTTCGCACTCGATGCAGACGGCATCGATTTTGTATTCAAACTCAACTTCCTGGGTACGCTGATCCCTTCCCAGATTTTCGGCAAAGACATGGCGCCGAAAGAACACGCGACAGTGATCAACATCTCGTCCATGAACGCCTACACGCCACTGACGAAAATCCCTGCGTACAGCGGAGCGAAATCATCAGTGACGAACTTCACGCAGTGGCTGAGTGTATACTTGTCCAAAACAGGCGTCAGAGTCAACGGGATTGCACCCGGGTTCCTTGCTACTAAGCAGAATAAAGACCTCCTGTTCGATAAGGACGGCAATCTGACAGACAGAAGCCATAAGATCATTAGTGCGACACCGATGGGACGTTTCGGTGAGCCGGAGGAACTGCTCGGCACACTGTTGTACCTGGCGGATCATGAAGCATCCGGATTCGTAACAGGCATCACGATTCCTGTAGACGGCGGATTCTCTGCGTATTCAGGTGTTTAATATAATGAAAAAGCTCCCGCCGATGCATGAGGCTTCGGCGGGAGCTTTTTCTAATTTGGGTGATTACCTCTTCACTTCCCGTGTCGCGTCGAGCACACTGCCCATTGTGGAAATGTTTTCTGTCAGGAAATCTCCACTGATCGTATGTTTATACAGCATATTGCCGAGTGCGTTATTCAACGTCTCTTCATAACCCGTCTGATTGTCCATCAGGCCGTGGATCACGCCTGCTGTGTACGCATCACCTGTGCCGATACGGTCCAGGATATCGACCTCATAAGCATCCGTTTCGTACACTTTGTCTTTCGTGGAAATCATCGCCTTGATGATATTTTTATTGGAATGGACCACCGTACGCTGTGTAAATGCGATGTGGGATACACCATATTCTTTATGGATCTTGTCCAGGATCGGCTTCAGAGTATCGAGGTCAGGATTGCGTTCCAGACCGTCTTTGATATCTTTACCGTTTTCGATCAGCTCAAGCGGTTCATAGCCGAAGATGACATCACAGTATTTTACGAATTTCGTCATGGTCTTTCTTGCTTCTCCGAAGCTCCAGAGGTTACCCCTGAAGTTGAGGTCGGCACTGATCTTCATGCCGCGTGCTTTGGCTGCCTCGAGCGCATCCAGCAGAATGTCCTGCAGTTCAGTATTGAGGGCAGGGGTGATGCCGCTGAAGTGGAACCAGTCATGGCCTTCGAATGCCGCATCAAAATCATAATCCGTTCTCGTCGATTGTTCGAAGCTGGAGTATTTGCGGTCGTAGATGACAGAAGAGCCGCGGACATTGAAGCCCTGTTCGAGGAAGTATGTCCCCATTCTCTGGCCCGTCATGTTGATGTGCTTCGTTTCAATGTCATTGCTTTTTAGCAGGGACACTGTACGCTGCCCGAAACCGTTATCCGGCAGTGAAGTCATCATAGAGACACCGACCCCGGAAGCGGCAAGGCTCATTGCAACGTTCATCTCGCTGCCGCCGATATTGATGTTGAACTGGTTTGCGGTTTTGAAAGTGGATGAGGTTTCTGTACTGAGCCGCATCATGATTTCTCCGAAAGTGATCAATTTCATGACTGTTCTCCTTTCACTGCTGCTTCATAGGCGGAAACGAAGCTTTCCGTATTCGCTTTGACGATTTCAGGATTGGATCCGTTATACCCTTTGGCCAAAGCACTGCCGATACCGATCGCGAATGCACCGTTCTTGATCCATTCGCCCATGTTGTCCTTATTGACGCCGCCTGACGGCATCAGGCTGGCGTGCGGAATCGGCCCCTTGATGTCTTTAATGAATGATGCGCCCAGGACGCCGCCCGGGAATACTTTGATGACATCGACACCGGACTTCATTGCTGTGATGATTTCAGTTGCTGTCGCACATCCCGGCAGGTAAGGGAGCTGGTTCAGGTTACACAGTTCGGAAACTGCCGCATCAAAATGCGGGCTGACCACATACTGCGCGCCGCGGCGGATGGCTTCATCCGCAGTTTCGCTGGACATGACCGTGCCGGCACCGACGCATATGTCTTCATGATCTGAGAAATGTTCGATCAGTTCGCCCGCTTTGGGCGTAGTGTAGGTGATTTCGATGTTTTTGATGCCGCCTTCGACAATGCTCTCGATCATTTTTACAGTATCGTCGAAGCCTTTTCCACGTACGACGGCAATCAGGTAGTTTTCACGGATTTTATTCAATATGCTGAATTTCTTCAAAATATTCACTCCCAAGTGGATAATTTTTTAACAGGGTGTTAAGTTTAAATAAAGGTATCGTTTAATATAAAAGCGGTTTACTAAAACGTTTTAGTTCTTAGGAGTATTATAACATGAAGAGAATAACAATTAAAGATGTGGCAGCACGGTCGGGCGTCTCCATCAGTACCGTTTCCCAGTATCTTAACGGACGCTATAACTATATGGGGGAAGAGACCCGGAAGCGGATAAAAGAAGCTGTAATCGAACTCGGATACCGGCCGAATTTCATGGCCCGGAATCTAAAAAACAAATCGACGAAAACGGTGGGCATCATTGTCTCTAACATCCTCCACCATTTCGCAGTATCACTTACGCGGAAAATTGAGGATTACTGTGATGAGAACGACTATAACCTGATCATCTGCAATGCGGATGACGATCCGGCAAAAGAGGCGAAGTACATCGGGGGACTGTTGGAAAAACAGGTCGATGGCATCATCATCATGCCGACAACCGCGAATGATGAACTGTACAAGAAGCTCGCCAACCAGAATTTCCCGGTCGTCTTTGTGGACCGGTACATGGAGCAGGTCGATATCCCCGCCTTCAAGCTGGATAATCACCATGCGGTGGAAATGGCTTTTGACCATCTTCAGAATAAAAGTCCCGAACACTACTATTATATCGGCACTATGGATGATATGAATATTACGCCGAGGGTGGAGCGGCTGGAACAGTTTAAAAAGCTCGCTCCGGGACAGACACCCATCACAGGGGAAAATGATATGCTCTACGGACACATTGAATCTGAATTTGCGGCCGGGGGCTCAAACGGGATCATACTGGCCAATGACTTTGCGCTGATGGCATTCCTCGAGTTTGCGGGTAAGATGGATTTGGATTTCGGGAAAAACCATCTGATTGCGATAGACGATGTGCCGCTTGCGGATGTGTACCGCCCCCGCATCACGACCATTGCTCAACCGGTGGAGGAGATTGCGAAAAATGCGTATCTCACTTTGATGGAAAAGATCGAGGGCGGGTCGGAAGCGGCTCGTCTGATCAACAGCTATAAAGGGGAAATAATTGGAAGATAACGCAGGCAAAAAACGGGAAACCCAGTTCACAGACTGGATTTCCCGTTTTTTAACTAATCATATGATTTACCATTTCACAGCGCTCATCAATACGGCCTCGCCCTGGAAGGATTCTATTTTTCCTGCGGCTGATTTGATGCGGAATTTCTCTTTCACATTATCCTCAGCGCCTTGCATAATATCGGTCAGTGTACCTTTCTCTTCATCTGTTAAGTGCATCCGGGCACACCAGTCTTCGAATTCGAAGTGTTTTTCAAAACGGTGCATCTCCTGGATTTCAAACCCGGCGTGTTCCAGCATCCGCAGCCATTCGGACTTTTTCCATGCGCGGTAATGGCTGTAGTCCCTTATTTTCTCGACTTTATTATAGAAGTGATCGAATGCATCCGCTTCAGGTGCAACGTTATCATCCAGCATGAACCGTCCGCCGGGTTTCAGCACACGGTATACCTCACTTACAAAAACTTCGATATTCGGAAAATGATGCGGCGCAATGCGGCAGGTGACAATGTCGAATGCGCCATCCTCAAACGGCATCTTTTCGGCATCACCTTCAACAAATTCGACATTGGCATGCTTGTTCCCTGTAATGAATTTCTTGGCATTCTCAAGCATTTTAGGTGTGATATCCATCGCTTTCACTTTACGGACGAGCGGGGCAAGTGCGTTTGCAGTATGACCGCCGCCGGTTGCCACATCAAGCGCGTTTTCTGTGTCTTTTGCGCAGGTCATCTCTACTAGCGTATTCAGGTCGCCGCCGTTCCGATGAATCTTGCTGCTGACATAGAAATCCGCACTGCGGCCGAATTGATTTTTAACATCCTGCTTAATATCCATCCATATCATCTCCTTCTGATCGCTTCCGATTGAACAGAATATTCAAATAAATATTGTGATATTAATCTTAACACACCTTAACCATAACTATAATTTATTTAAATTATGAATTTACATAACTTTAACTTATTTTAAATGCAGTATTTACAAACAATCGCATCCAAACATTGACGTTAGAGGCTCCGTGCTTTACAATTAGTTAGTCTAACTAACTAAAGAGGTGTTTTAATGCGTATTGAACAGGAATTCTTTGACGCCTATATCGCTTTGTACCGGCCATATATCAACCGGGCAAACGCTATTCTGTCCACCTATAATCTATACAGCTCACAGTGGCTGATTTTAAAAGATATTGCGAAGCATGGCACGACGACTCTGGTGGATGTAAGCAGGCGGCGGCAGATTGAGAAGCCGACGGCGAATAAAGTGATCAAACATCTTCTCGAGCTCGGTCTCATACAATCCGAGCAGGGTGAAGACCGACGGGTTAAAAACCTGACGATGACGGATGAAGGTGAACATCTTTTTAATGATGTGAGCAAAAAGATGCATGCAATGCAGCGTGAAGTCCTGGATGAAGTAGATAGGGAACAACTGGAAGAAATGATCATCAACTTGGAAAAAATGAAAATATAGAAAGGGTCCTTGGGTTGACGAAAAGTGAATATCTTACAGGCAGGATTTGGACGAAGGAGTTCATCATACTGTTTCTGTATCATTTTATAATAATGTTTTCGATGTATGTATCGATTGTTACAATAGGAAATTTTGCGATAGAGAATTTTGATGCAAGTGCCAGTACGGCCGGTCTGGTGGCGAGTATATTCATCGTCGGGTTGCTTGTGGGAAGGGCAGTATCCGGGCACCAGGTGAACCGTATCGGTGCAAGGAAGATCATGTATATCGGAACGATCCTGTTCTTCGTGACATACGGTCTTTATTTTATCAATGGCGGTCTGGTACTGCTGATTGTTGCACGTTTCCTTAACGGATTTGCGACAGGGGTGATCAGTACGGCGCTGAACACACTGGCAACGATTTCGGTTCCTGAAAACAGAAGAGGTGAAGGCATCAGCTACTTCAGTCTGAGTTTCGTTATTGGATCGGCGGTAGGTCCTTTCCTCGGTTTCCTTCTATTGGAAATCATGAGTTTCAATACGATGCTCATCCTTGTGGTCATTGCAGTATTGCTTGTGGCCCTTATGACACCAATGATAAAGATAAACAATATCAGCAGGGAATATAAGCCGGAAGCGGGCAAGTTCAAAATGATTGACCGCAATGCATTGCCGATGGGCTTTTCCGTCCTGTTCATGGGTCTGGCGTATGCGGCTATCCTGTCATTTCTGAACCTGCATGCCATAGAGGTGGAACTGGTAACTGCGGCAAGCTTCTTCTTCCTGGTCTATTCGGCAGTCGTCATGCTGACACGGCCGTTGACAGGGAAGATACTGGATCAGAAAGGTGCAAACATCGTTCTATATCCGACCTTCATTTTCATGGCCATCGGATTCTACCTCCTCGGCGGAACGACAACAGGTTTTGTCATGCTGTTGGCAGGCGCATTCATCGGGCTTGGATTCGGTAACTTCCAGTCCATCGCCCAGACCGTTTGTGTGAATCTGTCAGACAGGGAAAATGTAGGTTTGGCCACATCCACTTACTTCATCATGCTGGAAGTCGGACTCGGATTCGGTCCATTCTTCCTTGGCTTCCTGGTACCGTCCCTTGGGTACGGAGGATTGTATCAGACACTGGTGCTCTCCATACTGCTCTCAATGGGTATCTTCTACTTTGTGTACGGAAGACATGAGAGCAAAGGGAGAAAAAAAGGAATTTACGAATAACAGCATGAAAAACGGAGCGCCCCTCCTTCTTTAGGAGGGGCGCTTTTTGGTTATTTAAGGTTAGATTGAAGCTCAAAAATGATTACCTGTCTCTGCACACAGTATGAGCAATAATGTGACAGAATCACTCACATATAGTAAAGAGAGAACTCCAGGTCTTTATTCAAGTGTTCTTCAATCATTTTTTTCCCTTTGGCGACATCCCGCTCTTCAATCGCTTCCACTATCAGTGCGTGTTCCTCGATAAGATTTGGGCGCTGGCGTTCAACAACGGTCCTGCTGAACAGGTAGATGATGGAATTCATCCGTTCGTAAGTTTCACTCAGGAAGGGGTTCCTGATGGAACTGATCAGTTTTTCATGAAAATATTTATTGGCTGACATTGTCTCATCTTCCGGCCCTGCATTGGCTTTATCGATCGAATTTTTGAGGTCTTCTATATCTGATGGGCCGAAAAGTAAGATCGCCTTTTCAATCGCGTGGGTTTCAATGAGTGTCCGCATTTCGAAGAGGTGCCTGTAATCCTCGGGCGTGGGTTTGTAGATGTAGCCGCCTTTGACCAGATATTCAAATTCCAACTGCTTCAGCACTTCCCGAATTGGTGTACGGCTCACTTCGTATTTTTTGGCTAGCCTGACCTCTGTCATCTTTTCTTTTTCATCGAAATGTCCACTGAGTATATCTTCTCTTACTTTCTCGTATAAAGTTAAATTTTTCTCCATGACCTCACCTCAAAATCATTATACAAGATAACTTTATTTTAATAAATGTATACATTTTTATATTTATAGTATACAATAATTTTGAGTAAACGTTTCCAAAGGAGAGAATAATATGAAAATTGGATTTATCGGTTTAGGAATCATGGGTGCACCGATGGTCAAAAATCTTTTAAAAGATAATCACACCGTGTATGTGAATGATTTGAATAAAGAGACAGTCGAAGCAGCGATATCACACGGAGCAACAGCAGTGGAAAGCCTTGAAGAGATGGCTGCGCATGCTGAAGCAATCATTACGATGCTGCCAAACGGTGCAATCGTCAAATCGGTTCTTTTCGATGCCGAGAATGGACTGTACCCTCATCTGACAGAAGGGCAGGCAGTGGTGGATATGAGCTCGCTCACACCGACGGATTCGATTGAAATCGGTGCAAAACTTGAAGCGAAAGGCATCATTTTTGCAGACGCACCTGTCAGCGGCGGTGAACCACTTGCAATCACCGGGGAACTTTCAGTCATGGTGGGATGTAGGGAAGTACATTTTGAACGTATCAAGGAAGTTGTCGCTTCGATGTCCAAATCAGTCATCAGAGTCGGAGATACGGGAGCAGGCAGTACAGTGAAGCTATCCAATCAGATTATTGTAAACGTTAACATCGCAGCACTTTCAGAAGCGGTTGTCATGGCGAAGAAATTCGGCATCGATCTTGAAGCGATGTTCGAAGCGATCAGGAACGGTCTCGCGGGTTCGAACGTAATGGAAGCGAAATTCCCTAAAATGATTGCGGAGGATTATACTCCGGGCGGCACGCTCAATATCAACTACAAGGACCTGCATAACGTGACGTCAACAAGTGATGCGGAACAGCTTACGCTGCCGCTGTCCAATATGGTTAAAGAGATGTACAAGTCCGAAGTGATCAACGGCAATGGCATGAATGATCATTCAGGAATTATCAAATATATTGAACGAATCAATAATATGTAGGTGATGGATATGAATAAAGAACTTTTTGAAAATGTACCGGATTGTGGCAATTATCGTGACTTCGACCATTTTAATTACAAAGTGATTGTCCTGGATGATGATCCAACGGGCACACAGACGGTCAGGGACCTGAATGTGTATACCTCCTGGGAGGAGAGATATGTCAGGGACGGTTTTGAATCCGACAACAACATGTTCTACATCATGACAAATTCAAGGGCTTTTTCTGAAGAGAAAACGGTAGAGGTGCACAGGGAGATAACCAGGGTCGTTGATGAAGTATCAAAAAAATTAGATCAGCCATACCTGATCATCAGCCGCGGAGACTCGACTTTGAGGGGGCATTCCTACATTGAACCGAAGGTGCTCAATGAAGAGAGCCCGGGCGGATTTGATGCTGTGTTCCATATCCCTGCTTTCTTCGAAGGCGGACGTTACACGAGTGAAGGTGTGCATTACTTGAAGGAAGGCGAGGCTTTTATTCCTGTAAATGAGAGTGAGTTCGCAAACGACTCGACTTTTGGCTTCAAGGCGGCAACGATGGCCGGCTACATTTCTGAGAAGAGTAACGGCGAAGTGGATGAAAAAGATGTGAAGCATATCGGACTGGATATGCTCAGAGGCTGTGATGATGCCCAGCTTCTCGAGTTCTTCGATTCATTATCCGGTTTCGATCATGTCGTTGTCGATGCAGTTCATGATAATGATTTGGCTTTCTTCACTTCAGTGCTGATGGATTATCTGAACAGGGAAGATAAAAAATTCATCTTCCGTACGGCGGCTTCTTTCGTTAAATCCATATGTGCCACACCGGGGGAAATCCTTGATGCAGAGCAGATGTTGAAAAAAGAAGATGTGCAGGGCGGTATCGTCGTCGTCGGTTCCCATGTGGATAAAACGACGCAGCAGCTGAACCATCTCATGGAGCATTCGGATATCGAAACGATAGAATTCGATGTGGAAGAAGTGAAGGATCAAGAAGGGCTGAAAGTATATGTCTCCCGCTTGAAGCGGCAGATTGAGTCATTCATAAAGGATGGTAAAAACGCTGTCGTCTATACTTCCCGCAAGCTTATAAAAACGGAAGACAGAGAAGAAAGCCTGAAGATTTCAAAACGTATTTCAGAGAGTCTAGTGGATATAGTTTCCACACTGGAGGTAAAGCCGAAGTTCATCATCGCCAAAGGTGGCATTACGTCGAGTGATGTCGCAACCATCGGCCTGGGCATCAGAAAGGCACGTGTACTCGGCCAGGCGGATAAAGGGATTCCAGTCTGGAAAACTTCAGATGAAGCGAAATATCCGAATATGCCTTACATCGTTTTCCCGGGAAATGTAGGAGACCGGGAAACACTGCATGCAGTATACAACAAGCTGGACAGGGGAGAGTAGCTTTATGTTATTAATATTATTTCTGGTTTCACTCATCGTTCTCTTTTTACTCATTTTGAAGTTCAAAGTGGAACCCTTCATTGCACTGCTGATTACATCGTTTGGACTTGCGCTCGCAGTCGGTACACCAATCGCTGAAGCATCGACGATCATCGCTGATGGCTTCGGCGGCACACTCGCCGGAGTCGGCATCCTGATCGGTCTCGGAATTGTCTTCGGACAGTTCCTTGCTAAATCGGGTGCAGTTGAAAAGATTGCCGAAGGTATTTTAAGTGTCACGGGTATAAAGAAATCACCGGCGGGACTTGCAATGACAGGAACTCTTGTATCGATTCCGGTATTCTTTGACGCAGCATTTGTCATTTTGAACAAGGTGATTAAAAGTCTGTCAGTTAAAACAGGAATTGCCAAAATCACCTTTGTAACCGCTCTCGCAGTCGGATTGATCGTCTCACACAGTATGGTTATTCCGACACCCGGTCCGCTGGTCGTTGCAGATAATATCGGTGTAGATTTGGGGATATTTCTGATCTTTGGTTTCTTCACTGCAATCATTGCGACACTGGTCGGCGGCTATGGTTATGGTATGTTCATCGGTAAACGGATGAAAGTGGGGGATGTGGAAGAGGAAATCGAAGAGCTGGAGGAGGAAGTCACGGAAGATTCAGGCGCCAAGAAACAGATAACTAAAAAGCTGTCATTTGGTTTGCTGCTGCTGCCGATCGTTCTGATACTCAGCAATACAGTCGCCCAGCTTCTGATTCCGGATAATCCCCTTTCGGGATTCTTCGCATTCGTCGGTGACAAAAACGTTGCACTCCTTATCAGCGTGCTTGTGGCACTGGTTGCTTTAAAACCGTACATTGCAGGAGATTACGCAGCCCAATTCAATCAGTCCATGGCTGACGCAGGAAGTATTCTCCTCATCACTGGTGCCGGCGGCGCATTCGGTGCAGTCATCAACGCAAGCGGCATGGGGGATTACCTCATCGAAATGATGACAGGATTCAATATCCATATACTGCTGCTCGCATTCATATTTACTCAAATACTCAGAGCATCACTCGGTTCTGCAACAGTCGCGCTTGTCACGACTTCCAGTATACTTGGGCCGCAGATCGCAGACCTTGCAGTATCACCGGTATTGCTTGCACTTGCAATCTGTTCCGGTGCCATCGGGCTTTCATTGCCGAATGACTCAGGATTCTGGGTAGTCAACAGGTTTGGCAACCTGACAGTGCCACAGACGCTCAAGGCGTGGTCGCTCGGCGGATTCGTGGCCGGCCTGACCGGGCTCACGCTTGTATATATCATGCATTTTGTAACTTTGATGATCTAATCATAAAAAGGATGGGGACTATAAAGTCCCCATCCTTTTTTCTATCCTCTATCCCTGATGGATGTTACATATTTGACGTTTGAAGTGACCAGCACAGCTGCAATGACAATCATGCCGAATATTTGATGGTCATCAGTAGAGATGGAATACATCATCAGCAATATCAGTCCGAGGAACAATGCAGCATTCATCGTATTGAATGTCTTATACAATCCTTCAAGCATTACATGACGCTCTCCATCATCCGAAGCTTGCAGCAGCTTGTCCGCAAAATTCGCATCTGAGGATGAGGGGAGGTCGCGTTCCGGGTACATGACCGGCAGCAATGTCGGCAGCAGGAATAAAAACAGCAATGCAGCAATCATCGTGATTCCAGCTGCAGTAAAGATCCATGCTTCTGTTTCCTGTATGATGCCGATGCCCATGACAAGAATGCTGAGCACGAGCCCGGTTTGTATGCAAAGGGAATTGTCTGCGTATTTTCTGTACATATACTCATCAAGTGTGTCTTCATCCGTGTTCTCATCACGTTTCGAAGCGCGGCTCTTCAACTGGAAGAACCCTGATATACCGAGTGCTGTCAGGATTACCGCTGCCGCGAGACCCGTGATGCAGAGCGCGGGTACTATGGATTCAAGGTTGCCCAGTGCTTCAAAGTTCAAAATGAACATTCCGATCAACAATCCGCCTAAAAAGTAGGGGATGAATGACAGAAATGAATTTTTAGTCTTACCCATCTAAATCTCCTCCTCTTCGAATATGAAGATACTCTCTATCGGCTCGTCGAAAATTTTTGCCATGCGTTTTGCGATTAAAAGTGAGGGGATATATTCTTCCCGTTCTATCAGACTCACCGTCTGCCTCGAGATCTTTGCACGCCTGGCAAGCTCGGTCTGATTGAAGCCATTTCTTGCCCGTAATTCTCTGAGTCTCGTTTTCATGACATCACCTCTATTTTCAATATACAATAATCTTGTCGTTATGACAAATATAATAGTCATAATGAATGTTTTTATTGTCAAATGATAAAATGATAACCGAAGTATAATAATTTCTGAATATTATGATATAATTTAATGGAAATTGTATATGCAAGCTGAGGAGGAATTATGGATGAAACTTTTGACTTTTTATAAAGACGGGGAACTGAAACCAGGAGTCCTGACCGAGAAGGGTGTGCTCGATATATCCGGGTCATACCCAACGATGATTGAAGCGATTGAAAGGAATGAGGGCTTGAATGAGTTCCTTGATTTCGCTTTGGAGGAACATTCAAACTATTATCTCGACCAGCACAGTCTGGAGTACGGACCGGCCATAGACTGCATGGATAAAATCATATGCGTGGGCCTCAATTATCAGAAGCATGCGGATGAATCGAATATGCCGGCACCCGAGCATCCGATTCTATTCAGCAAATACAGGAATTCGCTCTCCGGGAATGAGGCGAAAGTGAGTATTCCGAAGGAAGCGACTCAAGTGGATTATGAAGCGGAACTGGCCATCATCATCGGCAAAGAGGCGAAAGATGTTTCTGAGGAAGAGGCACTGGATTATGCATTCGGCTATGCCTGTTCGAATGACCTGTCGGAACGGACGTTCCAATTCAGAAGCGGGCAGTGGCTCCTGGGTAAATCTTTGGATGGATTCTGTCCGCTGGGGCCGTATATCGTGACCAAGGATGAAATCGAAGATCCGAATAAACTCCGCATCAGCTGCAGTGTGAATGGAGAGAGAAGACAGGATTCCAATACGAACGACATGATATTCAACTGCGAGCAGATCATCAGCTACACTTCCAAATATATGACGCTGAAACCGGGCGATGTGATTCTGACAGGTACTCCTGAAGGTGTTGCATTCGGACATGAAGGCGAAAAGCCATGGCTGAAGGCGGGCGATGAGGTCGTAGTGGAAATCGAACGTCTGGGAAGACTGGTTACGAAGATGAAAGGGGAATAGGATGCATTTTGTAGTCAGGGATGTTTCCATCGTTGACCCGATAGGAGAGGAAATCAGAATCGCCAATGTTGAAATAATGAATGGCAGGATCATTTCGACTGAGAGCAACGCTGAAACGGTTGATGACATCGATGGCCGGGGAAAGTATCTGATTGCAGGTCTTGTGGATATGCATACACATATATCGCCTGTGAATGCCAGGCATTATCTGACTTCGGGAGTCACTGCGGTACGCAATACTGCAGGTAATTTTGAAATGATCGGAGCCATTGATGAATTATCCCCGGAGATCCATCCGACATACCGGATGATAGACGGCGACCCGGGATTGTGGGGAGAAACGTCCATGGGGCATATAGCTACGAATGATGTGGCAGAAGCTCTGGAAGGTGTAGGGGAACTTCACGAGCAAGGTGCCAAATTCATCAAAGTCTATGGGAATATTACAGAAGAAGTACTGGAAGCGGTTGTTAACAGAGCAGAGGAATACAACCTGGAGGTGGCCGCGGACTTTATTCATTCCAGGAAGATCGACAGCAATAAGGCCGCCCGGGCTGGTGTAAAATGGCTGGAGCATGCGTCCTCCATACTGCAGAGTCTCTATCCGGGATTCTATGCAGGAATGCCGCAGGACGAATTTGATGCACTGTCAAAACAGGCACTGGACAAAAAGAAGCTCGGGCAGGTTCTTCAAAATCTTAAGGACAACAGAGTCAAGCTCGTCCCCACACTTACTCTGTACAGACACTTGGGAGAAGGGCGGATCTTCAAGCCGGGCAGAATAAAAGACTCCGAACAGCTGAGAATATTGACTGAAGACGATGCTCTGGATATAGACTCTCAATTTGACACCATCTGCCAGCACATTACGGAAGAATACCGTCAGAGAGAAAAATGGGCGTACGACACACTTAAAAAAGTGACCAAGCGGTATTTGGAAATGGATGGGGAAGTATACATAGGCACTGATGCACCCGCCGGTATATGGACGTATAACGGCATTGCCTTGATAGAGGAAATGATGGAATTTGGATCATTGGGCTTATCGAACTTTGAAGTTTTGAAAAAAGCGACCATTGAGGCATATCAGGCGATGGACTATGGTAATAAAGGACTTGTTGCCGCAGGGTTCGATGCCGATCTCGTACTTTTGAAGGACAATCCGGCAGACAGTCTGGAAAATCTGCTGCAGGTGGATAAGGTGATCAAATCCGGCCGTGTATTGAGCTTAGGAGACATTGAGAATCATACAATAGATACGGCAGCGTTGGAATCACTCTTCAATGAGCTGACAGGAAAATATGCAGAATGAAGAAGCTGAATTTATATTGAGCTTCTTTTTATTTTAAAATATCAGAATAGCCGGAAAACAAATCGACATTTCGATAATGTAATATATATTTTATATTTCTGGGATTGGCAAAAATTACATTATTCGTATCAATGTTTCTGATTACAGCCAATGCAATTGTGAGATATTTAATAAATAATCCCATCATCGGATCATTTGAATTTACCGAAATGTATCTGTTGATCATCATGGTGTTTTTAAGTCTCAGCCATACTTGGAAAGTCAGAGGGTTTATAGCAGTAGATGTTTTTTCCAATAAGTTTCCCATGTCTGTACGGAACGTAATATTCTATATTATTCTAGTGCTGGGAATACTATTCTTTGCATTGATTGGATATGAGGCACAGTAAAGTACAGTTGATGCATTCATCAATAATGAACGGGTGAGCGGGATGATTCCATGGCCGGTGTTTATGTCTACCATATGGATAGCAATCGGTACGCTGATTATTGTCATCAGGATGATCTTGGAAATGATAGAAGTAACGATTAATCTCCGAAAAGCGGGAATAAGGTCAAATATCTTTAATTTTGGAGAAGATGAAGAAATAGATGAGATTGAACAAAATATTATATAAACATGAAGAAGAGACTGGTATTTGCATCAGTCTCATTTTTAATGAAATTTCTAAAAATTCCATTAAATCATTGACTCTTGTGGAAGATGGATGTATTATAATAAAAAATGGGACGATGTCCCTAAAAGGAGTTTTGATATGAGCAAAGTCATGATATTTGGTTTAGGAGAAGTAGGTACTCATATTCTGCAGTTTCTGGTCCGTGATCCGAATTGCCCGGAATTGATCATCTGTGATTTTAATGAAGAGGTTTCGGAAAAAAGGATCAATAATGCTTTGATTGGTGCATCCATCCACAGGTTGTATCCAAAAGTGACATTTGAGCAGGCTGACTTGACGGACGTGGATAAGACGGCAGAAACGATTGAGAAATACAATCCGGATGTTGTCATCAACTGTGCGGTACTTCAAACGTGGCATGTCATCAGACAATTGCCGAAAGAGCAATACGAGAGATTGAGTTCTGCGACATTGGGCGCATGGCTGCCGTGTCAGCTGAGTCTGGCATACAGCCTGATGAAAGCGGTCAAACAATCCGGTACGGAGCCCCACGTCATCAATACGGCACTTTCCTGCCTGACAAATCCGGTATTAGCCAAAGTGGGACTGGCACCGACGATCGGTATCGGAAATGTCGAACTGATCAAACCTTCAGTGCATCTCAATGTATCCAAAAAACTCGATGTCCCAATGGACCTCATAGATATTCACCTCGTAGCACACCATCTGTGGTGGGTATACCCAAGGGAAGCAGGGTACAGAAAAGGGCCTTACTACCTAAAAGTATCTGTGAACGGCAAGGATATTACAGAGCAGTTTGATACAGATGAATTGATGTATGAATCTATCAAGCTTTATCCGTCTGGCACGGATTTTACGACAACATCTGCGAGTTCCACCATTAAAAATATGTACGCACTTCTCAGCCCGACTCCAATATTTACGCATTCACCTTCCCCTGAAGGACTGCCTGGCGGCTATCCAATCCTGCTCAGTGAAAAGGGAGCGGAACTCGCATTGCCTGAAGGCATTACGAGAGAAGAAGCGATTAAAATCAATGAAGAATCGGCCAAGTTGGACGGAATCGAAAGGATTGAAGAGGACGGCACTGTAGTATTCGCCGACTATGCCCATGAGATTTTAAAGGACATGATCGGATTCGACAGGAAATCATTCAAGCCGGAAGAAAGTCATGAAGTGGCACTGGAAATGATGGGGCTTTACAAAGAGTACGCCAAACAGTTCAATAACTGATGAATGAAATCTTGACCTTCACATTCTCATGAATCTTTTAATTATCATTTATTAATGCTTAAATGTAATGTAAGGGAATCAAACTAATCAGTGATAAAGGTGAAGAACTCATGAATGATAAAGAAGTGAAAAAACAGACGATTACAGCAGTCGACAGGGCGATCGATGTCCTTTCAGCACTAGGGATAGGACAAAATCGGACAATACGCGATCTGGGTAATGAACTCGACATAACAAAGAGTACGCTGCACAGGCTTCTCCAGACTCTGGAGTACAGAGGTTTGGTCAAAAAAGATGCAGTAACTGAAAAATATGCTTTAGGCTACAAAATCCTCGAACTCGCTGCCGATTTGAAAAAAGATCATGAAATACGGGAGATTGCATATAGTCATATGCAAACCCTAAGTGAAGAACATGGCGATACAGTCCAGTTGGCAATTCTGGAGAATGAGGAAATCGTCATCGTTGAAACCGTTGATGGAACGAATGATTTACGCGTTTTTGCACAGCCGGGTCAGAAATATCCTGTTACTTATGGGAATTTCGGAAGAGTGTTCCTCTCGGGATATTCAGATGAGAAAATAAAAGAACTTATTTCATCCATGCCAAAAAACGAGGCAGACAAGTTCCTGGAAGAAGTGTCAGAAGTGAGAAAGAATAAAGCAGCTGTTGGTATAGATACCCCTATTGAAGGTGCGGTAAGTATCGCGGTTCCCATTTTGAATTCGAGAGATGAAATTGTCGCCTCTCTATCTCTTGCAGGTGTCAAAACGCAAGTCAAGACGGAAAAAATTGATCAAATAAAAATCAGTGTGATTGAAACAGGAGGGAAGATTTCCCAAGATATAAAATAGCTTGGAGGATCGCAGGCAGAGTTCAAATACTAATGCATGATATCCAAGTGGCGGCAGAGTAAAGAAACATAGAATTGTGTATGAATAGGTCTGGAGCGATTATGTCGTGTCCAGGCTTATTTTTCATGGTTCCGTTCTGAAATATGAGGAAAATGGTTTCATTTATTAAATATTCAGAAAACCTAGAACATTGTGTCAAAAGATGATATTGTATCGATAATATACTAGAAGACATGGTGTTAAAACCAGGTCTTAAAAGTGGAGGAGTGGTGATTATATGCAACGGGAAAAACGGGAACCGATCAAAAATTATAAAATCTGGGTTGGTTTTGGAATCATATTCATTTTGCTGAATCCATGGTATTTTCCATCGGGTGAAGAACCTGTAATGATCTACGGAGTGCCATTATGGGCACTGGTGATCATGGGAGTGACGGTGTTATTGTCCAGCTATATTACTTACGTCATCAAGTTTCACTGGGAATCAGAAGATGAAGACTTTGAAAGGAAGGAGGGTGAATAGTTATGGATTTGGCTTTTTCAGGCACATCCGGCATTCTGATCATGCTTTTTTACGGCATCATCATGCTGGCAATCGGCATCATCACATTTTTACGGAATAAGAAAGTACATAGCAGTCTGGATGAGTATTATCTGGGCGGCAGAAGCCTCGGCACCCTGGTGTTGTTCTTTACATTCTTTGCGACCCAATACAGCGGTAATACGGTCATCGGCTATTCAGCAGAGGCCTATCGGGTAGGTTATGCGAACCTGGTCACTGTGCCGTTCTTCATCATGATTGTCCTGGTGTATCTGCTTTATGCACCGAGATTGTATAAGATAAGCAGGAAGCATAACATCGTCACGCCTGTCGACTGGCTGCAGCTGCGCTTCAAGTCGAAAGCTGTATCCATACTTGGTGCCATAATCATGCTGTATGCCCTGGGGAATTTTCTTCTGGAGCAGCTGATTGCAATCGGCCAGGGGGTGGCCGGCCTGACCGGTGGGACTGTTCCTTATCAGGTTGGGGTGATCTTCTTCATCACCATCATGATCATATACGGATGGCTGGGCGGCATGCGTTCGGTAGCCTATACGGACACGATGCAGGGGGTTGCCCTCCTGGTCGGCGTATTCATGCTTCTGATCGGAACGATCCTTTACTTTGGCGGGCTGCCGGAAGCGGGAGATTATATCAAAACGTATTCTCCGGAAAACCTCGGTGTGCCTGAAGGCATTGGGCTGGTCACATGGAGCAACTTCCTGATCCTCGTCGGTTTTGGCGCTGCTGTCTATCCGAACGCCATACAGAGGATTTTCTCAGCGAAGAACGAACGGGCATTGAAAAAATCACTGACCCAGATGGCATGGATGCCGTTTCTTACAGCCGGTGTGGTATTCATCATTGGAATACTTGCATACACTGCATTTCCGGATTTGTCTGTTGCGGAATCCGAGCAGGTAGTTGGAATGATGGCGAGTGTCATTGCAAATGAAAACATCATTTTCTATATCGCCATGATACTCCTGTTCGGCGGGATCATTGCAGCAATCGTTTCCACGGCAGACTCGGTACTGCTGACTTTCTCATCAATCATTTCAAAGGATCTGTACGGCAGATACATCAATCCTGAAGCATCTGACAATAAAAAGATCATGGTCGGCAAGATCCTCGGTGTTGTTGCGGTCGCTTTCCTGCTCGTTGTCGCGTGGAATCCGCCCGGGACTTTGTATCAGGTATTCGTACTCAAACTTGAAATCCTGGTCCAGGTGGCACCTGCAATCATACTCGGCCTCTACTGGAAGAGGAGTCATGCGAAATCAGTCTTTGCGGGGATGCTTGCCGGAACCCTGCTCGCAGCTTTCTTGACATTTGCAGGGCTGAATCCGCTGGGAATCTTCAGCGGTCTGTGGGGGCTGATAATCAACCTCGTCATCTACACTGGGGGCAGCCTGATATTCGGAAAAGTGACTTCGGAAACAGCGGCACAGGATGTAGTGGCGCAGGACGGCGCACCATCCACGCAGCCGGTGAGATAATATTATATTTAAGAGTTGGATACAGGACGGGATATGACACGCGGTATAATCGCGGTTATATCCCGTTTTTCTCTGTTTTTATGAAATCCCTTACATTTTATGTTGACATGAGTTTCCCAAAGTAATATATTTGTACGTAAGTTCATATATAAGAATTTAGTTCACGTATGTGAACAAGGAGTGAGTATATGTCAGTAAAGTCAGCGGAAAGAGTTTTGGATATCTTTGATTATTTGACCTCGGTGGAGGGCGGCGCTACTTTGATGGAGTTATCCAAACAATTGGAAATTCCAAAAAGCAGTATGTCGCAGCTGCTGGGGACCATGACCAGCAAGCATTATCTGGTCAGGACGGAAGGGAATATGTACAAGCTTGGGCATAAGCTGATAACTTCCGGAAACAGAGCCCGCACGAGCAATGATATTTACAGTTCCAGCATTTCCATCCTCAAAGATGCGGTCATGAAGACCGGGGAAACAGTATTCCTGGCGATCCGTTCGGAAGATGAGATCATATACCTGGCTAAAGTGGACAGTGAGGATTCCGCAAGGACGACCGCACAGCCGGGGATGCGGAAGCCGCTGCATTGCACGGGACTCGGCAAGACGTTCCTTTCTTTTGAACGAGAGGATGTGAGGCAGGAATTATTGGAGTCGATTTCACTCGATTACCATACTTCCCATACGATTACTGATCGTAAGGAACTGAAGACGGTGACAGGTGAATTCAAAGAGCAGGGCTATGCAGTAGATGATGAAGAGAATGATCTGGGTGTGTATTGTATTGCGGCACCGGTTTTCGGGGACGACGGACAGATGGTGGCGGCAATCAGCTGTGCCGGATCAAAACCGAGAATGCTTGAAAAACGGCAATCCGTGATTGATGAAATCCTGGGAGCTTCCAAAAAGATTTCTGCAACCCAAGGATACAGCGGAGGTGGTATGTGATGGAAGTCATTGCAATCGGTGAATCAATGGTCTCCCTGGTCAATGAACCGAAAGGTTATATCCGTCATGCCGACGGATTCAAGACGTATGTTGCCGGGGCTGAAACGAACACACTGATCGGGCTGAGCCGGCTCGGACACCGGACGTCCTGGGTATCTGCCCTGGGGGAGGATGAACTCGGCGAATTGATCCTCCATAAAGTGAGGGCGGAAGGTGTGGATACTTCTGAAGTATTACGTAAAAACAAAAGGACCGGAGTATTCTTCAAGCAGATCTCTCCGGACGGCAGTGTGGATGTGACGTACTACAGGGAAGATTCTGCTGCAAGCAACATGAACATCGAAGATATTGAACTGGATGTAATCCGGGGCGCAAAAGTCCTTTATTTGACAGGGATTACGCTGTCGCTCAGCCAATCGGCGCGTGACATGCTGTTTGAAGTGGTGAGGCAGCTGGGTGACGAAGTGAAAGTCGTCTTCGATCCGAACATCCGGCTGAAAATGTGGTCTGCCAGAGAAGCGCGGGAAACGATTTTGAAATTCCTCCCGTTCGTTGATTGTCTGATCGTCGGGCGGAGCGAAGTGGACATACTGCTCGAATCGGGCGATTACAGCGGCGCCCTGGATACTTTCAGGAATTACGGCTGCAGCAAAGTCGTGCTGAAACTTGGGAAGGACGGGGCCATGTACGACTTCGACGGCGTGCGTGGTGAGGTCTCTAATCCGAAGCATTTCGAAGAAATCGATCCGGTCGGGGCCGGTGATGCATTTGCCGCCGGCATCGTTTCCGGCCTGTTGAGGCAGGAGAAAGCTGAATCCTTGGTTGCAAAAGCATGTTATTTAGGTGGCTGCATCACGCAGTTCGTCGGAGATTATCAAGGGTTCCCATCCGAAAGGATGCTTGAAGCGGCAATGGACAATACCAGCGGTGAAAAAGTGAACAGATAGGGGAGATACAGATGAAGGTTCTTGATAAGATTACAGATCACAGGATGATCGGCATACTGCGCGGATACGGTACGGAAGATGCGCTTAAGATTGTCGGGGCAATGATGGACAGTGGCTTCAATGTCGTGGAGGTGGCGCTGAATTCACCGGAAGCGAAAGCGACTCTGAAAGTCCTCAAGGAAACGTTCGGAGAGGATATCGTGCTGGGCGCAGGCACGGTGCTGAATACGGAAGACGCGCAAGACTGCATTGATGCAGGTGCTGAATTTTTATTATCCCCGGTATACAGCAGGGATGTGCTGGATTTTGCTTCTGAAAGGGAATGTCTCTACATTCCAGGCTGCTACACACCGACTGAGATCTACAATGCGCAAAATGCCGGGGCGGGCATGGTCAAGGTCTTTCCTGCCGGGCAGTTGAAATCAGGTTACATCAAAGATGTGCTGGCTCCGATGAATGATCTTATACTGCTGCCGACGGGCGGTGTAACTCCTGAAAATATAAATGAATTCCTGGATGCAGGTGCCAAGGCGGCAGGCGTCAGTTCCGCCCTTGTGCCAAAAGGGAATGTGGACGAAGCGCTGCTTGGAGAAATAAAAGACAGGGTCAAAAAATTCAAGGAGGCGCTGGTCGATTATGAAAATTAAAAGTTATGAACTGTTTACGGTTCCGCCAAGATGGCTGTTTCTGAAAGTGGAGACGGATGATGGTCTCATCGGCTGGGGTGAGCCTGTAATCGAAGGCAAGGCGGCAACTGTCAAAGCGGCGACTGCCGAATTGATGGATACGATCATCGGAAAGGACCCGATGGAAATCGAAGGCATCTGGAATGAACTGTACAGAGCCGGTTTCTACCGGGGCGGCCCAATCCTGATGAGTGCCATCGCCGGCATCGACCAGGCACTTTGGGATATCAAAGGAAAATATTATGGTGCGCCTGTCCATGAACTGCTCGGCGGCAAGGCGCGCGACCGGATAAAGGTCTATTCCTGGGTCGGCGGAGACCGGCCGCAGGATGTCGGGGCTGCATCACTTGAGCTGAAGAATCAGGGGATTACGGCAGTAAAGATGAATGCAACCGAAGAACTGCAGTACATAGACAGCTACAGCAAGGTTGATATGGTGCTGGAGCGGGTGGCTTCGATCCGTGAAGCATGCGGCAAGGATTTCGGCATCGGCATCGATTTCCACGGACGGGTACATAAGCCAATGGCAAAAGTACTGGCGCGTGAACTGGAACAGTTCCGTCCGATGTTCATAGAAGAGCCGGCGCTGCCTGAGAACAATGAAAACCTCAGGGACATCGCCATGCATACGTCGATACCGATTGCGACAGGAGAGCGGATGTTCTCGAAATGGCAGTTCAAGACATTGCTGAAAGAGGGCTATGCAGACATCATCCAGCCGGATCTCTCGCATGCCGGCGGCATCACTGAATGCAAGAAGATCATTTCCATGGCCGAGGCATTTGACGTTGCAGCGGCACCGCACTGTCCGCTCGGTCCGATTGCGCTGGCATCCTGCCTCCAGGTGGATGCAACGTGCCATAACGCAGTCATCCAGGAACAGAGTCTCGGCATCCATTACAACAAAGGGAATGACATACTGGATTACATCAAGGATCCCTCAGTCTTCGAATACACGGATGGCTTCGTGAAGATCTCCGACAAGCCGGGGCTCGGCATAGAAATCGATGAAGATTACGTCCGTGAGCGAAGCAGTGTCGGACACAACTGGAAAAACCCGGTATGGAAACATGAGGATGGCAGCATCGCAGAATGGTAATAATGAAAGGGGTATAATTTATGTCACATGAAACATGGTTGATTATTGCGACGGTCATTGGTATCGCATTGCTTTTATTCCTGATTATGAAAATCAAGCTTCACGCATTTGTTTCATTATTGATTGCATCACTCTTCATCGGTGTCGCAAGCGGCATGAGTCCGATGGAAATCATCGATGTCATAGAGTCGGGGATGGGCGGCACGCTCGGCTTCATCGCGGTTGTCGTCGGTCTCGGTGCGATGTTCGGTGAAGTGCTCAAAGTTTCGGGCGGTGCCGAACGGCTGGCACTGACACTGATAGACAAATTCGGGGAGAAACGTTCGCAGTGGGCGCTCGGCTTCACAGGGTTCCTCGTGTCGATCCCGGTATTCCTGGATGTGGCACTGGTGATTTTGATCCCGATCATTTATTCACTGGCGAGAAAAACAGGAAAGTCGCTGCTCTTTTACGGTATACCGTTGCTTGCAGGCCTGGCTGTTGCACACAGCTTTGTTCCGCCGACACCGGGACCGATGACGGTTGCAGCAATGCTCGGCGTCGACCTTGGGTGGGTGATCCTGTTCGGTATCTTGGCAGGTATCCCAGCAATGATTTTCGCCGGACCGGTTTTCGGTAAATACATCGGCAAGAAGATCAGACTGGAAATTCCGGACTATCAGAAGCTGGATGAAGACGTATCAGCCATCAGGGAGGAAAAAGATCTGCCGAGTTTCACACTGGTCTTCACTCTGATCCTGATTCCGCTTGTCCTCATCCTGGTGAACACAGTGACAGGGGCAATCGTTGGAGAGGACTCCACAAACCTTGTTGCTGAAACGATCCAGTTCGTCGGACACCCGTTTGTTGCACTGATCATTACGGTAGTGCTCACATTCATTACGCTTGGCACGAGACGCGGCTACTCAAGGGATGAAGTGCAGGATGTGGCGACGAAAGCACTTGAACCGGCAGGAATCATCATACTGATCACCGGTGCCGGCGGCGTATTCAAGGAAGTGCTGATCCAAAGCGGTGTCGGTGATGTCATGGGTAACATGGTCGTCGGTGCCGGACTGCCGCTCGTCGTTGCAGCATTCGTGATTACGACATTCGTACGTGTGGCACAAGGTTCTGCAACCGTGGCGATGGTCACCGGTGCCGGACTGATGGCACCGATCATCGATATCAGCCCTGTCACTCAGCCGGAGCTCGGACTGATTGCGATTTCCATCGCGAGCGGGGCGACCGTTCTCTCCCACGTCAACGACTCTGGATTCTGGCTGGTCAACCGGTTCTTCGGCATGACTACCGGGGAAACCTTGAAATCCTGGACGGTGATGGAGACCATCATCGGGCTGACCGGTTTCGCCGTCGTATTCATACTCAGCCTGTTTATTTAAAATATTTGAATTTAAGACCCCGCTTCGGCGGGGTCTTTGTATACAAAAGGAAAAACACATATAATGAAATTAACTATGACACCGAAAGGCAGTTTTTTATGAAAAAATATATGATTGGTCTGGATATCGGCACGACGGCTGTGAAAGCTGTACTGTTCGACACCAAAGGGGCTTATATAGATAAGGAGACCGGGAATTACCCGCTCCATACGCCGGATGCGGAAACGGCGGAACAGGATCCGGATGAGATACTGGAAAGATCATTGCAGGCAGTCCGGCAGCTGACAGCGCGGAACGGATGTGGAATGGACATTGAATTCGTTGCATTCTCTTCCGCCATGCACAGCCTGATCCTGCTCGATGCGGATGGAGAACGCCTGACGGAATGCATCACGTGGGCGGACAGCCGCAGCGGGGAATACGCAGAACGTCTGAATACGGAAGGAGGACTCGATATATACCATCGGACAGGTACGCCGATCCATCCGATGAGTCCCCTCGTCAAATTGCTTTACTTTAAAAATGAAGCGCCCGAACTGTACGGGAAAATCGGCAAGGTGCTGGGAATCAAGGAGTATATCCTCCACCATCTTACGGGTCAGTATGTCGTGGACAAGTCGATTGCCAGCAGCATGGGCATGATGAATCTGGAAACATCCGGCTGGGACGAAGCAGTGCTGTCGATGCTGGGGCTTTCGGCAGACCAGCTGCCGGAACTCGTGGATACGACTGATGTTTTCACGATGAATAAAGGACCTGCAGCCGACATGGATATTTCCCGGGAAACAGGCCTTGTCATCGGTGCAAGTGACGGGGTGCTCGCCAATCTCGGCGTAAACGCCATACGCGGCGGGGATGTTGCAATCACTATAGGCACCAGCGGGGCGATCCGCACGGTGATCGATGCCCCGAAGACGGATGATAAGATGCGCACATTCTGCTACCATCTGACCCCTTCGCATTTCGTCATCGGCGGACCGGTCAATAACGGCGGCGTCATCCTGAGGTGGATCCGCGATGAACTGTGCCAGCAGGAGATCGGCGAGGCGGATTCATGCGGCCGCGACCCGTACGAGATCATGACGGAAGCGGCGAAAGATGTCCCCGCCGGCAGCAATGGTCTGATCTTCCATCCGTATCTTGCCGGAGAACGGGCACCGTTATGGGATTCAAGGGCAGTGGGGTCCTTCTATGGTCTGACCCTGTCCCATGAGCGTAAAGACATGATCCGTGCTGCGATGGAAGGTGTGGTGTACAATCTATACAGTGTATACCTTGCCTTGAGGGAACAGATGCCGCACGTGAATGCAATCAAGGCCAGCGGCGGATTTGCCCGCAGTGAAATGTGGAAGCAGCTGATGGCGGATATTTTCGGCGAAACGCTGAGTGTGCCGAAAAGTTATGAGTCCAGCGCCTTCGGCGCTTGTATGCTGGGGTTATACGCAATCGGTGAAATGGATGATCTGGGGGATGTCGGGAAATTCGTCGGTGAGGACGCATCCTACTTCCCGGATAAAGAGAAATATATGAAATACCAGGATGTCATGAGTGTCTATATTGAACTCGGCAGATCACTCGAGCAGTTTTACGGACGCATGCATGCACTCAGGGAGTGACTATGAGAAGGAGGTGGCAAAATGGATTTAAAGCACTTTTTCGACCATTTTCTTGAAGAGAATGAATTGGTCCGTGCCAATCTGATGAATGAGGAGCGTTTTGATTCACTCGAAGCATTGGCACGGCATAAGATGAAAAGTATTTCAGACGGAGACATTCTGGGAGAAGTGGCTGCAAATATCTCCATGGGAGAAGCGGCACTGATGCGCAGTCTGGTGGATGAAGAGACGGCCGATAACCTGCATCACGTCGCCTATGATGTTGCGAAATACAGTGTGCTGATCGATTATCAATACATACTTGAGGCAGGCGATGGTGAAGGGGTCATCCACCATGATATCGTCCAGGCCGTCGAAGCGGCGCTGAAAGATACAGGCATCCTGCCCGAGACGGATATGTTCATCCACAAGGGCGAGGATTTCAATCCGGGGGATATCAACAGGCTTGAGCAGATCTACAGGGGTCCAATCTACTGGCTCTACAACAACCTGACATGGAGAGAGCTTAAAGCGATGCTCAGGAGGCTCGGCAGTGAGACCGAAGGCAATCAGAAAGACGATTATCTGCGTCATATTACGGCACTGCTCACATCTCCGCAGTTTCTGGAGGAAATACTGCTCCATGTCGGCGATGAAGAATTTGAAATCATCCGGGATAATGTAGAGAATGGCTATCATATCTATGAAGCGAAATCGAGATGGACCGAAGCGCGTCAGCTCGGACTGATCGTCAAAGTGCATGCAAGCTTCCTGGTCATGCATCAGAAAGTGCTCGACACATTGAAGATGGTGAATTTTGATGCAGTCGGCAGGAAAAGACGGCCGCAGGGTGCGTCGAAGCCCGCCAGAGGGGATTATAACGCATATGTGTTGAAACTCGAAGTGGAGGATACCCGTGAGCCCATATGGCGCCGGGTGCAGGTGCCTGCAGGACTGAATTTCTATGAACTTCATATGATCATCCGGGAAGTCATGGATTGGCGGAGCAGCAGCCCTTCAAAGTTTACAGCCGACGGGTTCACCATTTATGAATCCATGCTGCTGATGAATGAAGCACAGGAAAATGAAGGGTCCGGCGCCGGATTGCTCGCGAGTTTTACACAACTCGATGCACTGCTTGAACGGGCAGGTGAGGTGTATTACCGGTATGAATCGGTGGACGGGTATGTCGTGAAGATTACCATCACGGAGAGGATCAACATCGATCACCGTGTGCCCGCCATCCGCAGCTACGGCGGACCGATCCCCATCGAGAATGTCGGCGGGCCGGAAGGTCTGGAACGGACGCTGCTGATATTGAATGACAGGCAGCATCCGGATTATGCAAGGACATTCGAAAAGGCGCGGGCGATGAACTACCGGGAGCGCTATCCGATGACCGCGATCAACAACCGGCTGGAGAAAAGGTTTGGGAAATCCCACCCGGTGACGGAATTCAACACCTGATAATGGGAGGATAAAATGGATCTGAGACGATTTTACCATGTGATTTTAAAAGATGATGCACTCGCAGATATGTCCGTTTCGTATATCAATGATGATTATTTCATGTCCAAAATCGTAGCGAAGATGAAGCCGGTTGAGCGTGAACTGATGTTCCGGCTGAATAAAGTGCGTCCGCTTTCAGGGTTCTATGAGATTACAGTCTACCCGGACAAATATTTTTACTTGATCAAGAACCGCATCCTTCTTCCAGGAGGCAGTGACAGTGGTTTTATACATGTGGATGTCGTACGCAGACTAATCAGGCTGATAAAAATCCATGATTCTGAGAAAAGGTATGATGCTGAAGTGGAAAAGATTCCTGAAGCAGCTGACAAGGGCCTGAAACTGCGTATTACACTTCAAGGTGCCCATACGCCGATATGGCGCACAATTTCAGTTCCGGCAAACATTAATTTCTATGAACTCCACCTCGTCATCCAGAAAGCCATGGGATGGCAGACCAGCCATCTTGCGGCATTTTTCGGGAAGGAATATCGTATATATGTGCATAAAAATGAGCTGGATCAGTCATCTGCGCCGGAAAGCGGACCGGAACTCCTGTTGGCTGATGAGACCGGAGTGGATGAGCGCCTGAGTGAATCCGGCCGGATCACCTATGTGTATGATTACGGGGACAACTGGGAGCATGAAGTGGAATTGCTTGAACACTTCCGGGCGGAATCTCCCGTCATTCCGGAAGTCCTTACGCACAAAGGCCCCGGACCGATAGAAGACTCAGGGGGTACCGGCGGGTTCGAGGAGATGCTGCGGATCATCAAGGACAAGTCACATCCTGATCATGCAGAGATGCTGAGCTGGGCGAAGTCGAAGAATTACAAAGCGAGATATCCTAAAAAGTCGATCAATGGTGCACTGGAAAAACTGTTTGACGGCAATGGACCGATAACGGAATCGAATGATCCTTCAAAGGATGAATGACAAAGAACCCCGTCAGGCCTCAGAGTAAGGCCTGACGGGGTTCTTTTATAACGGCAATAAGGAAATCATAGTTCATCATTTCATTCCTTGGAGTGTTCATGCGTGCTCTTCTTCGGCTGCCTTGTCCCGCAGCTCATTATAATAGAGTACGCTCGTCATTGCGCCTTCATCAACCATGTTGGCATCACGTGTTTCATCCGGCTTTCCAAGGTGGAGCAGGTAGGGATCGCTGGTCCAGCTTGTTGCCTTGTACACTGCCTTATCCAGGCCACGCTTCATCTTCTGACGATTACTTTCTTTCGACAAATACGCCGCGCCTGCCAACACGCCTGCTGCACCAATCAGTTTTGTGACTTTCCCCATTAAATATCCTTCCTTTCAGAATGTGAATATCGCTGCTTCCAACGGGTCTTTATTATCATCATCATCTCACATTGAAGTGTAAAATGAAAATAAACAGCCTGGTTCCTGTGACCCGTCATTCCTTTGCCGATTTACTGCGCCGATATACCCGAAGTGGTAGAATGGAGGGTAATCATAGCGCTTGCATAACAAATCAAACGGGGGGATGAAAGTGGATAAACCTTTGATCTATAAATTGTTCACCGGCGGGGTGAAGCAGCTTGGAAACCCGGATGCAGAGGATAAGCTTGGAAAGCCGTGGGAAAGCGGCATCTTCAAAGAAGAGACGGAAAACCCGGTCTTTCTTTCCAAAACGGGTTTTACGGGGGATGATGTGGCGGACAAGAAGAATCACGGCGGCCCGGAAAAAGCGGCATTCGCCTATGCTGCTCGACATTATGAAGACTGGGAGCGCGAGCTTGAAGCGGATATCCATGTCGGCGGCAACGGTGAGAACCTGTCTGTTATAAATATGGATGAATCGACCGTGTGCATCGGTGATACATACCGCGTGGGCGGTACCCTGATCCAGGTCTCCCAGCCGCGCCGTCCATGCTGGAAGCCGGCAAGACGGCATAAAATACTGGATCTTGCGCTCAGAATCCAGAAAACGGGCAGAACCGGGTGGTACTTCCGGGTGCTCGAAGAAGGTCAGGTGAAGACGGGGGATGTGTTTGAACGTATCAGCCGCCCGCATCCGGGATGGACGATCCAGGCATGCAATGAAGTGATGTATGAACAGAAGGATAATATGAGCCTGGCCCGGAGTCTGGCGTCATGTGAACTTTTGGCAGAAAACTGGAAAAATACGCTGAATAAACGTCTTATAGGCAAAGAAGGGGGTATAGATAAGAGAGTCTATGGGCCGAACAGATAAAATATGAAACCAGGGAGGTAAAAGCATGAAATTAGTAGCGATTACAGCATGTCCGGTCGGTATCGCCCATACTTATATGGCAGCAGAGAATATACAGAATGCTGCAGACGAGCTCGGCATCGATATGAAGGTGGAGACACAGGGATCGATCGGTGTCGAAAACGCATTGACGGAAGCGGATATTGAAGCAGCGGACGGCGTCATCATCGCAAGCGACAAGGATGTCTCAAAAGAGCGGTTTGCAGGGAAGAAGCTGCTTGCGGTCGGTGTACAGGAAGGGATCAGGAAGCCGAAAGAACTCATACAGAAGTTCGAGAAGGATGAAGTGCCTGTTTATAAAGCGGGGATGAAAACGGCAGACGAAGTAAAGGCGGAGAAGAAGAAAAAAGAGAACCCGGTCTACCGCCACTTGATGAACGGGGTTTCCTACATGATCCCATTCATCGTAGTCGGCGGACTTCTGATTGCGATTGCACTGACCTTGGGCGGTGAACAGACCGACGGCGGCATTGTGATACCGGAAGATTCATTCTGGAAACAGGTGGAAGCGATCGGGGGTGCATCATTCGCGTTCATGGTGCCCATCCTTGCAGGATATATCGCCTACAGTATCGCAGACAGGCCGGGGCTTGCGCCTGGTGTTGTCGGCGGATACATCGCAGCGAACGGCAGTTTTTACGGAACCGAGGCGAACGCAGGGTTCATCGGCGGCATCATCGCCGGTTTCCTTGCGGGCTATATCGTCCTTGCACTTAAGAAAATAAAAGTGCCGAAAGCGATGGAACCTGTCATGCCGATCATTTTCCTGCCGATTATCGGCACGATCATCGTCGGACTTTTATTCATCTATGTCATCGGTGCGCCGGTGGCGGCACTGTTCGACGGACTGACAACATGGCTTGAAGGCATGGAGGGTGCGAGCTCGATACTGCTCGCCATCATACTCGGCGGCATGATTGCCGTCGATATGGGCGGGCCGTTCAACAAAGTGGCGTTCCTCTTCGGTGTCGGTATGATCGCTGAAGGGAACTATGGAATCATGGGTGCCATTGCGGTCGCAATCTGTATCCCGCCAATCGGCATGGGACTTGCGACATTCATCAACAAAAAGAAATACAACGGGGCAGAAATTGAAGCGGGCAAAGCCTCATTCACTATGGGCCTCTTCGGTATTACGGAAGGGGCAATCCCTTTTGCGGCCCAGGACCCGCTTCGTGTCATCCCGAGTATCGTTACCGGCTCCATGGTCGGTGCGGTCATCGCAATGCTCAGCGGTGTCGGTGACCATGTGGCCCATGGCGGACCGATTGTCGCAGTACTGGGTGCAGTGGATAATGTGCTGATGTTCTTCATTGCAGCTGCGGTCGGCGTTACGGTTACCGCCTTCATGGTGAACGCGCTTAAGAAGACAGTTGAAGTGGAAGCGGCAGGTGCCGGCGCTGTCACAGTGGAAGATGATGAACCTGGATCTCCCGCTGATGAAGCAAAAACAGCTGAATCAGACGAACCGGCCCAGGAAAAAATCGAAGTGAATAAACTGACTGATATCCTGGATAAAGATCTGATCGAAGTGGACCTTGCCGGTACAGGACGGGATGCGGTCATTGATGAATTGATAGGAAAACTGGATGATAAAGGAATCCTGTCGTCCAAAGAAGAATATAAGGAAGCGATTTTAGCAAGAGAGGCAGAAGGGACGACAGGACTTGGCATGAACATTGCCATTCCTCACGGCAAGTCGGATGCGGTGAAGCGGCCGGCGGTCGTTTACGGCAGAAGCGTTGAAGGTGTCGACTGGAAGAGTATGGATGGAACGGAAGCGAAACTGATATTCATGATTGCAGTGCCGACGGAAGCGGCGGGGGATGAACATTTGAAAATACTGCAGATGCTGTCACGTAAATTGATGGATAATGACTTCAGGAATGAATTGCTGGATGCAGACTCGGAAGAAGGAGTGTATGCGTTGCTCGAAGAGGTCAAGTAAGGATGATTGGATATGAAAAAAACACTGATTTATCTTCAGCATAATCTTGTCGATATTCAAATTTACGAGCTGCCCGAAGGGTATAGATACGTCCGTTATGAGAGAGGATTTGAAAACCAGTGGGCGAGCATATTATTGGAAGCGGGGGAATTTGACAGCCATAAGGATGGATTGAGGAGATTTCACCGTGAATTTTCCAATACTCCCGATTTGGACAGGTATATGATTTTCATAGAAAATGAAAATGAAGATCTTGTCGGCACCGTTACAGCCTGGCATGGTACAGTGAAGGACAGGCTGAGGGGCAGGCTGCACTGGTTCAACATCATTCCGGAATCCCAGGGTAAAGGGCTTGGAATGGCTTTATTGTCAAAAGGGATGACGATGCTCCAGGACAATTTCGATGAAGCGTTTTTAAAAGTGCACGTGAACAATAATGTGATGATAAACCTTTTTATCAGCATGGGATGGAAGCCGCTTATTGTCCACCCATGGGAGATACGGATATGGGTCCAGTCAGGTTATCATAATTAATGGAGGATAATATGCTTAGAGAACCGATATTTTTAGAACCGGTATTACAGGAAAGGATATGGGGCGGTACGAAGCTCCGGGAAGAATATGGATATGACATCCCTTCTGAAGCAACAGGGGAGGCATGGGTGGTTTCGGCCCATCCGAATGGTGCATCCAGAGTAGCAGCCGGTGAATTCAAGGGGCTTACACTGGAACAGTTGTGGAATGATCACGGGCAACTGTTCAATAAGAGGGGCAGTGGCGAGTATCCGCTGCTGGTAAAAATATTGGATGCTGCGGATGATCTGTCGGTTCAGGTCCATCCGGATGATCAGTACGCCCAGGACGTTGAAGGGGTGCCGTATGGAAAGACCGAATGCTGGTATGTATTGGGAGCAGAAGAGGGTGCCAATCTGATTCTGGGTCATAACGCAACGACTGGGGAACAGTTTGAAAAAATGGTGGATGATGGCGAGTGGGAAGAGCTTTTCCGTTACGTCAAAGTCCAAAAAGGCGATTTCGTCTATGTTCCAAGCGGTACCATCCATGCCATCGGACGCGGTATCACCATTCTCGAAGTGCAGCAGAGTTCCGATATCACATACCGGGTGTATGACTATGACAGGACGGACAAAGCCGGTAATAAAAGGGAGCTGCACCTTGAGAAGGCAAAAGCGGTGACCAGCATCCCGCATGAAGATGTGCAGCTGGACTTTGGAACGAAGCAGCAGGGTGATATGAAAATACAGCAGCTGGTCAAAGAGCAGTACTTCACAGTCGAGAAATGGGAAGTCTCAGGCCATGCGGCGCATTCCATCACCGCAGATTTCCTCCAGGTGAACGTTGCAGAAGGTGAAGGCAGCATTGAAGTGGCGGGCGAAAAGTATGGCTTGTCCAAAGGCGTGCATTTTATTCTGCCGAATGGCGTGAAGGATATCAAACTTGATGGGAAGATGGTACTGATCGTCTCCCACCCATAAATAAAAGCAGGTGTCTCCTTCTTTACGGAAGAGACACCTGCTTTTTGTTTCTGACGGACATCCGAATTTTAAACGAGTGACCATTAGACTGAACCTTCTCTACATCATGCCGGCAAACCAAACACCGAGGCCGGTACCGATATAGTTCCCGATGATGTATCCGAGCGTACCGATGATGAGTATCGGACCGACGAGTTTAGTCCAGCCTCTCGATATCGCCATGGCTGCAGCGGTTGTCGGGCCGCCGATGTTGGCATTGCTGGAGAGGATGATCTCTTCGAGGCTGAATTTGAACAGTTTCCCGAAAGAGAATGAGATGATCATGTTGATGAACACGATGATTGCTGCAAATAACAGGATCAATGGTGCATTTTGGATGATCAGCGGAATGGATGCCGGGACGCCGATGACTACGAAGAAGATGTAGATCAGGAACGTCCCGATTTCCTGCGCACCGTTTATACTGCTGAAATATTTAGGTACGAATGAAACGAGCAGCAGGGTGATGGTTGTGAGCATCAGGTAATCATCCCCGATGATTCCTCTTAACACGGTCAGGAAGATGTTTGCATCATCCGGAATCACATTGCTGAAAAACTCTGCAAGTTTGAAGGATACAGCGACAATGACGAATGAGCTTCCCACAGCAAGCGCAATGTCGTTCAGTGAGATTTCCTTGCGTTTCCAGTAGGAAGCAGCCTGATTGTCATCTTTGCCGCCATTCTGTTCCAGTGCATCAATATGCGGTGTGTCGTAGTTCTTTTTGAAGAAGCCGACAGCGGGAATCGCGATGAGTACGAGGAAGTACAGGGCCATCAGCAGATTATCCGCGACCACAGTGGAGGAGACGGTCTCCCCCTGGACATCAAAGCGGGTGGCCATCGCTGCAAAGTTCACGCTACCGCCCGTGTATGATGCCGATACCATTGCCCCGATTTCATCCAGTCCGGGAATATGGTCCTTGAGTAGATAGAAAGCGATGATTGCCCCTGCAACGGTCCCGATGGAACTGATCAGGAAAATCATGAGCAGCCGTCCGCTTTCCTTCCATATTTTTATGATGTTGGATTGGAATAAAAGCAGCGGTATGGCGAGCGGCACGACATATGCCCAGACGACATCATAGGTCGGTGATTCGATCGGTATGACACCGAAATTCGCAAGTACCATCGCACCGACCAGTGCAATGATGGCACCTGATAATTTGGATGCCCACGCGTATTTCTGTTCAAGGTATATGGAGATCGCAGCCCATCCCACGAGGAATCCCCATAAGAGCCAGGTTTCATCCGGCGAAATCAAAGAATCCATTATGTATTACCCCTTTCATGTTTCCGATTATAATGCAAAGGATCGATAATTTCTAATTATTCCCGCAATTTCATGGAGTGAAAAAAGACCGCAGGATCTAAATCCCGCGGTCTCTTTCAACAAGTATGGAGCCAAGGGGGTTCGAACCCCTGACCTTTGCACTGCCAGCGCAACGCTCTCCCAGCTGAGCTATGGCCCCTATGTACTGAATACATCCCTTATTGTAAGACATCAGCGGAATATATTCAATACGATATTCACTTATTGACCTTTTTAATGAAATCCTCCGCATTCCGGCAGCTGAGCAGCCCGGCGACCCTGTCCGGATCTTCGATGATCGCCCCCAGGCTGTCGTATATGACCTGGAGATCCTCCCGGCTCCCTTTTTGGACCATGAGCATGCAGACCAGCTGTACTTTATAGTCTCCCCACACAATCGGCTTCTTCAAAGTCATGAAGGAGAGGAATGTTTCATCTGAATGCGGCGTGATCGGGTGCGGCACCGCTATCAGGTTGCCGAAGGAGGTCGGCATGACAGCTTCCCGTTCCATGACGGAATCTAGGAATGTATCTTCCGCCAGACCCATCTGCCTCAGCTGTCGATCAAAATGGGAGAGTACGGAATCTCTGGAGTCCAGGTCTTTATTGATGAATACAAGTTCTTCCCTGCAGTAATCCGTGAAACTGCTGCTTTCATTTTGGACGATGAATGACTCGACTTTCTTCAGATCTTTATCGTTCAATATGGCGTTCACTTCGATGACAGGTACAGGCATCCCCAATTC
>CAYTIR010000002.1:0-91821 GCA_964437955.1 uncultured Staphylococcaceae bacterium | reverse complement strand
ACACCGACACGGAGGGACTGTCATGAGCTATCAACATCTTACCACATTCGAACGGACACGCATAGAAACGCTGCGGTCTGCCGGTTAAATTGAAAGGAGACATTGATTTTTCCAGCGGCTCATATTTCCATGGGGGGACCGCAGAAGCGATTAATGTAGCGCCCGGAGAAGCACACGGAAGGGATTATGGTTTCGGTATAGATTCAGATATAGATAATATTGCTAGTTTAAAGGCAGTGGCTGTCAGTTACACAGGATTCAATGGAGAAGAATGGGAGAATCCTTTGCTGGATGACTTCATGGACATCTATGAAGGTAAACGTTTGGAAGATATAGAAGGTCATGAAAATTTCATACATTTCATAAATGGATCTTCTACTAAAATTGAGCCTGGTTCAATTGATTCTTCTGATGCTGAAGGAGCTTCATCAGACCTCGAAACAGCAGCAGAAAATTTCATACTGGATTACTATTCACAATTGGAATCAGCCTATGCTGAAAATGATTTTTCATATATAGAACCGAATTTGAGAAAAGGCAGTAAAAGTTATAATGTAATGTTGGATAACGTGCAAAATCAGAGATTCCCGAACTTAACAATAAGGTCGGCGGAAGTTGTCACTTTTAATGAAGAAGGAAATAATATCTATCTTGAAGTGACTTCTGAACGTACGAACGATAATTTAAACGGCTATCATGTGTTTAAAACAGGGTATGAGTTGACCTATTCAAAAGAAACAGGGACATTTACAATCGAAAGTTATACAGATTTATAAATGAAAATATCCTCCGTTCACCCATTGGCTTGTAGATGTACTCCTGCTGTCCAATTCAATAAAAATAAGGCAAAACTCGATGATTGAGCAGAAGAACTAAAATTTATAAGACACACTGTATATCCACGGTAAAGATGGATTTTACAGTGTGTTTTTGCATTGTGAAATAAAATATTTATAAGTCTTAATGTACTAATACATAAAATTCAACTTGTTTCCGCTTTCACTTTATGATAAATTATCTGTAAACGTTTACACAGGTGATGCAGAAATGGTGACAATTAAAGATTTGGCGAAAGAGGTGGGTGTGTCGGTCGCAACGGTGTCGCGTGCCCTGAACAGTTCGGGCTATGCGAGTCCGGATGTGAAGCGGCGGGTGATGGAAGCGGCTGAGCGTCTGGATTATAAACCGAATGAAGTGGCGCGGTCGTTGAACTTGAGCCGTTCGAATGTGGTGGGCGTACTGGTGCCGGATATTACGAACCCGTATTTCCCGAAAGTGATCCGGGGAATCGAAGACGCGGCGATCGAGAACAACTACCGGGTGATCATCGGCAACACGGACCATGACACTGATAAGGAATCGAAATACCTGGAAATCTTCCGCCAGAATAATTGTGCAGGCATCATCTCGGCGACGTGGTCGGTCTCAAGGGAATCGCATTCGGACAAGCGTCCGATTGTCCTGCTGGACCGGGTGGTGGAAAATCATATTTCCATCGAATCGGATAACCTGAAAGGCGGACGGCTCCAGGCGGAGCATCTGATTGCTCAGGGTTCCGATAAAGTTTTGATAATAAAAGGGCTCGAGGAATACAGTTCCTTCAACAACCGTACTGCAGGCGCTGCCGAAGTGCTGGATAGGAACGGCATTGAATATGAAACTTTGGGCTACCCGGAATTGGAGCGGATGATTGACGCCGGCGAACTGGTTTTTATTCAACAATTCAACGGAATCATCTGTCCGAATGATGTGACGGCTTACAAATTATTGAGCCTGCTGGTGGCACATGGCATCTCAGTGCCTGAAACGGTGAAGGTCATCGGGTTTGATAACCTGGATTTTTCGGAGTATGTGTATCCCGGGCTGACGACGATCGAGCAGCCGGCGTATGAGCTTGGCCAGAATGCGTTCAGGATGCTGATGGATATCAATGCAGGGCATCCGGTGGACAGCCGGGTCATGGATGTAAAACTGATCAAAAGAAAAAGTACATAGAGGAAGTGGTTATATGGATATCGTAGTAGTGGGCAGTCTGTCGACGGATTTCATCGTGCAGGCGGACAGGATGCCGGACAAGGGTGAGACGATCCTCGGCACGAATTTCAGTACGGCGTTTGGCGGCAAAGGTGCGAACCAGGCGGTCGCAGCGGCACGGCTGGGCAGTGAAACGGCGTTTGTCGGTGCAGTGGGTGATGATGTTTTCGGAGAGAAGTTAATAAAAAATCTCAAGGAGAACTCTATTTTTTGTGAAAACATGGAAACGTTTACAGATGTAGCGAGCGGCACGGCGCACATCAACATTTACGACAACGATAATTCAATCACTGTCGTACCGGGCACGAACGGCATGATGACGGTGGATGTGGTAAGGAAATCGCATGATCTGATTAAACAGGCGGACTATGTGATGCTGCAGAATGAAATACCGATGGATACGATCAAGCATGTCATCGATTTCTGTCACGAAAATGGTGTGAAGGTGATATACAATCCGGCCCCATTCCTGCCGATTGACCTTGAATACCTTGAAAAGTGTACGCTGGTCACGCCGAATGAACTGGAATGCAAAGCATTGTTCGGTGAGGATGTGGAAAGTGCGGTCGCAAAATATCCGAACCAGCTGATCGTGACGATGGGGGACAAAGGCTGCCTCTATCATAACGGTGAGGCGCAGGTGATGGTGCCGTCATTCAAGGCGACACCGATCGATACGACAGGTGCCGGGGATACGTTCAATGGGGCGCTGGCAGCGTTTCTGGTCAAAGGCGAGAGTCTCAAGGAGGCCATCCGTTCTGCCAACATGGCCGCTTCGCTCTCCATCCGGAAGATCGGTGCCCAGGGCGGGATCCCGACGCTTGAGGAATGGAAGGAGGCCATCGGCAATGTATAGATCGGTCGTATTGAACAGTGAAATTTCAAAAGTGCTGAGTGACCTCGGCCACGGGGACTTTATCGTCATCGGTGACTGCGGTCTGCCGGTTCCCGACGGCACGAAAAAGATCGATCTTGCGCTGAAGGCGGGCACACCGAGTTTCAAAGAGACTTATGAAGTCGTGACCGAAAGCATGTATGTGGAAAAGCAGGTGTTTGCAGAAGAGGTGAGTGACGCCGGACTGAAAGCCGTTCTGGACAATGGAATCCCGTCCCAACAGGTGTCACATGAAGCGTTGAAAGCATTATGCAGCGATGCCAAGGCAGTCATACGGACAGGGGAGACGACACCTTTTGCGAACGTCGTCCTTTACAGCAATGTTTTCTTCTAGGAGGTGCAATGATGATTGAAATGAAAAATATTCACAAGGCATTCGGTGCCAATAAAGTGCTTCTCGGCGTGGATTTCAAGCTGAATGACTCTACGGTCCATGCACTGATGGGAGAGAACGGTGCCGGTAAGTCGACGATGATGAAAATCCTCTCGGGCGTCCATAAGTATGACCAGGGGGAAATCATCCGGGACGGTGAGACGGTCAAATATGACAATCTCAAGGAAGCGGAAAAGGCGGGCATTACGTTCATCCATCAGGAGCTCAACATCTGGCCGGAACTGACGGTGCTTGAAAATCTGTTCATCGGCAATGAACACACGAAATTCGGCCTGCTGGATAACCGGCTGATGCGCAGGAAGGCGACGGACATATTCAAGCGTCTGAAGTTCGACATCAATCTGAACCGGCGTGCCGGAGACTGCTCCGTCGGCCAGCAGCAGATGATCGAAATCGCCAAAGCGCTGATGATGGATACGAAAGTGCTGATCATGGATGAGCCGACGGCGGCGCTGACGGATTCGGAGATCGAAGTGCTCTTCGGTATCATCGATGACCTCAGGGCGAGCGGGGTTTCCATCGTCTACATATCCCACAGGATGGAGGAAATCTCCAAGATTTCCGATGAAATCACTGTGCTGCGGGATGGCCGGAGTGTCATGTACAAGGAGACAGCCGACACGGATTACAACGAAATCGTCCGGGCGATGGTCGGACGTGATCTCGATGACCAGTTCCCGGACCGCGATCACGACCGGTCTGATGAAGTGGTGCTGAACGTAAAGCATCTGGAGAATAAAGACCATCCGGTCAAAGATGTCAGCTTCGAGCTGAGGAAAGGTGAAATCCTTGGATTTGCCGGCCTCATGGGTGCGGGACGTACGGAGGTCATGAGAACTTTATTCGGTGTGGATCCGGGGTCCAAGGACGTTGAACTGAACGGCAAGAAAGTGAAGCTGGATAAGCCGTCTGATGCGATCAAACATGGTCTCGGCTTCATTACGGAGAACCGTAAGGCAGAAGGGCTGATCCTGGACTTCAGCCTGGTGGATAACATGACGATGCCGTCGATGGACAGTTTTTCGAAAGGCGGGTTCATGAAGCGCAAGGATGAGTATGATTTCTCTGACTTGATGATCAAACGGATGAATATCAAATCCACGAAGAAGTCGATTGTCGGGGAACTTTCCGGCGGGAACCAGCAGAAGGTCGTCATCGGCAAATGGATCGGCAGCCAGCCGGAAATCCTCATATTGGATGAACCGACGCGGGGCATCGATGTCGGGGCCAAACGCGAAATTTATTACCTGATCAATGAACTGACCGAACGCGGCATGTCGATCATTCTGATTTCGTCGGAAATGCCTGAAGTCATCGGGCTGTCCGACCGGGTCGCGGTGATGCAGGAAGGCAGTCTGCGCGGCATATTGGATAAAGGAAGCATCAACCAGGAAAACATTATGACACTGGCTACAGGGGGAAAGTTGGATGAATAGCAAACTCACAATGAATAGTATGATAGACAGATTTCTGCCGATCGTGGGGCTGACGCTGCTTGTGGTCGTCATTACGATCATGAACTCTCAGTTCCTGTCGCCGGATAACCTGTTGAACCTGCTCAGGCAGGTATCGATCAACGGACTGATCGCCTTCGGAATGACCTTCGTCATCCTGACAGGCGGCATCGACCTGAGTGTCGGTTCCATTCTGGCATTCTCGAGTGCGATGACGGCACTGATCATCACCTCGGGCATCGATCCGATGTTTGCGATGCTGCTCGGCTGTGTGGTCGGCCTGCTTGCGGGTGCGGTCAACGGGCTGCTTGTGACGGCGGGCGGCATGGCGCCGTTCATCGTGACACTGGCGACGATGACGATCTACCGGGGAGCCACACTCGTCGTCACCGACGGGAACCCGATTACGGGTCTTGGCGATTCCCTGATGTTCCAGCTGTTCGGTAAAGGCTACTTCTTCGGAATCCCGGTGCCGGCAGTGACGATGGCAGTGACATTCGTGATCCTTTACATTATTTTGAATAAAACAGTGTTCGGCCGCCAGACATATGCGATCGGTGGTAATGAGACGGCTGCGGCATTGTCGGGCATCAAAGTGAACCGTACGAAAATCATGATCTATGCCTTGTCCGGTCTGATGTCGGCACTGGCGGGTATCATCCTGGCTTCAAGGCTCGATTCCGCACAGCCGACAGCGGGTGAAACGTATGAGCTCGATGCCATCGCGGCGGTTGTGCTCGGCGGGACATCACTGATGGGCGGTAAAGGCCGCATCGTCGGCACTCTGATCGGTGTGCTGATCATCGGCGTATTGAATAACGGGCTCAATCTGGTCGGCGTATCTTCATTCTATCAGCAGATCATCAAAGGTCTCGTGATCGTAATTGCGGTACTGATCGACAGAAAAAATAAATAAGGGGTTTTTATTGATGAAAAGATTACTGTTATTTTTCAGTCTCCTCGTATTTGTGGCAGGCTGTTCCCTGGAGCCGCCGGAGTGGAGTAAGAGCGGCGGAGGCTCAGGCGACGACGGTAACGTCGTCATCGGCCTCAGTGTGTCGACGTTGAACAACCCGTTCTTCGTGACGCTGAAGGACGGACTGGAAGCGGCGGCCGAAGAGAAGGGCTATGAAGTGAAGGTGGTTGATGCGCAGAACGACTCGGCGAAGCAGATCAATGACATCGCGGACCTGATGCAGCAGGGCATTGATTATCTCGTGGTCAATCCGACCGATTCAGCGGCAGTGTCCACTGCTGTGGAATCAGCGAATGCTTCGGATATCCCGGTCATCACACTTGACCGTTCTGTCGAGTCCGGTGATGTTGCGGCATTCATCGCCTCTGACAACGTCGAAGGCGGCGAAATGGGTGCACAGTTCATCGTTGACGAGCTCGGTGAAGGTGCGAAAGTCGCGGAACTCGAAGGGGTGCCCGGCGCCAGTGCGACTCGTGAACGCGGTGAAGGGTTTACGAATATCGCAGAGGAATCCCTGGATGTCGTGACGAGCCAGACGGCGAACTTCAACCGGTCCGAAGGACTGAACGTGACGCAGAACATAATGCAGGCCAACGGTGACATCGAAGCGATATTCGCCCACAACGATGAAATGGCGCTCGGTGCGCTTGAAGCGGTACCGGATGATGTGCTTGTTGTCGGATTCGACGGCTCCGTCGATGCGATGACTTCGGTGGAGAACGGCGGACTGGATGCGACTGTGGCACAGCAGCCGGACCTGATGGGTGAGAAGGCGGTTGAAACCGTTGAAAAACTCCAGAACGGCGAAGCGGTTGAAGATGAGATCAAAGTCGAATTGACGCTGGAGACACAGGAATAATAAAAGATTTGTAAGGCGGCCGTGAGGTCGTCTTTTTTTGGTTTTATGAGGATTTCTATTTTCTTACATAAATCATAAATGAGGTGCGAATTCCCATACGGTTATATGAATTCTGCCTTTTTAATTCTGAAAAGATCAAAACGGCCATTTTCGACTATATATAGGGTAGGAGGGCTTTTATTATAAAGGGGGATTCTATGTTTGTAACTGAACGGAATAAGTCGGAATATCATATCTATCTTGAAATTTTGGGGAGCAGGGCTGAGCTTGATCGGAAGGAGGAGCGGAGTTTGGAGTGGTATCGCTCCGGTTACGCCGGGGAGCAGGAGTACGATGCGGTGTTGGATGAGGTGGGCCACGGAGCGATGTATGTTTTTCGGGATATATGGCTCGGTATCCAGGATTCAAAGGTGCAGCTGGACAGTCTGATTGTTGCTGACAATATAATGATTGTGAACGAAATTAAGAATTACAGCGGGAATTATTCATATGAAAATGGTATATGGAAAGTGGGGAATCATCAGATTTCCGAAGACCCGGTGAGCCAGGTCAGTACAGCCGCCAATAAACTGCTCAGGATGCGATATGATATTGACACCCGGTTTGAGGTACATAAGGAGATTATGTTTGTAAATCCGTATTTCATATTTGGTCCGACGGATTATAAAAACGCGGGGATGTTTATTATGCGGAATAGTCTGAAGCAGTATTTCCGCAGTCTGGGTAATAATACTGTCGGACGATCTGCCAAAATACTGGCGGAGGAAATTGCGGGACGCATTATTAAAAATCCACATCCGGTACCTGAAACCGATGCGGGCAGGGTGCGGTCCGGTGTGAACTGTTATAAATGCAGCAGCTTCGATATTTTGAAGAAGCGGTTTTGTGCGGAGTGCAGGTCGTGCGGATATGTCGAGCCATTCGAGCGGCTCGTCGTCCGTGCGGTGATCGAGTTCTCGATTTTATTTCCGGATGAAGCGGTGACGAGGAGAAGGATTTTTGAATTTCTGGGCGGGGAAGTGAACTATAAGAAAATCCAACGGCACATGAAACGGTACTTGCTGTTGAAGGGCAGCGGAAAAAACGCGTATTACACATTGGTTGATGTAAATTTGGCGCGGATACTTTCTGAAGGCAGATACAGCTCCTACTATGAATATGACCCTGAATTCATGTTTGACTGTCACCCGAGATACGAAAAAAACTTGAAGAAGTCATGGGTTACGCAGGGGGCGGGACATTGATCTGAGATCGACGTCCCGAAAGAGCGGTGTCCGGGACATTGATTTGAGATCGATGTCCCGAAAGAGTGGTGTCCAGGACATTGATCTGAGATCGACGTCCCGAAAGGGTGGTGTGCGGGACATTGATATGAGATCGACGTCTCGAAAGAGTGGCGTGCGGGACATTGGTTTGAGATCGATGTCCCGAAAGGGTGGTGTGCGGGACATTGATTTGAGATCGACGTCCCGAAAGAGCGGTGTCCAGGACATTGATCAGGAATCGACGTCCTGAAAGACCGGCGTCCGGGACATTGATCAGGAATCGACGTCCCGAAATAAAGTAATCCAACACAAATGAAGAGACACACCTCCTCAAACGGCCGTGTGTCCTTTATTAATCTATTCGTTCTCGAGTTTTTCTATATATTCTTCCAAAGTCTTCTTGTCTTCGCCGCTGATTTCGGGGAATTTCGGGTCCAATGACTCGAGCAGGTCGATCATGATTTCGGTCACAAGCCGGCGGCTGTGCCATTCGTCATCGGCTGGCAGTACATACCACGGGGAGTAGTCGGTGGAGGTGCCGTTGAGCATTTCTTCGAAAACGCGTTGGTACTGATTCCAGTATTGCCGTTCCTCCACGTCCGAGAATGAGAATTCATGATTCTTTTCCGGCGTTTTCATACGTTCGAGCAAACGGTTTTTCTGCTCTCCCTTGGACATATGGAAAAAGAATTTTACGACATGGATGCCATTTTCATATAAATATTTTTCATAATCCTTAATCTGGCGGAAGCGGGTGGACCATATTGAATTTTCATCTTCACCTTCAGGGATATCTCCTGGCGATAGGCCGCCGTGGATACGCGGTGCAATGACATCCTCATAGTGTGAACGGTTTAGAATTCCGATTTCACCCCGCGCAGGAATCGCCGGCTGCATGCGCCACAGATAATCGTGTTTCTGTTCCGTTTCGGTCGGTTTGCCGAATGTGGTCGTCTTCAGCCCCTGGGCGTTCAGGTTCGAGAATATATAACTGATCGTTTCATCCTTGCCTGCAGCATCGAGGGCCTGGAGCACAACGAGGATGCCGTCCTTTTCTTCTGCATTCAACCGGAGATGCAGATCCTTCAGCTTTTCAACAAGTGGCGGGATGACTTCGCTTCTGATTTCGTCATTGTCGCTGGTTTTATTTTCAGAGGTTGGGAAGTCCTGTAATTTAACAGATTGGTCATGCGGTATTCTGTATTTTTTCAGTTTCAAGAATAAAGACCCCTTTCTGTTTAAAATATTACCCTGACTTTTCAGCACCGAAACAGAAAACAGGCATGACGCGCATCCCCTGAAGTGGCGGACGTGGCATCATGCCTGGTTTTTATTCTAATCTGCGATCATTTTCTTTTTTCCACTGGGTTTACGCTGCCCCTTGTAGATCTTGTACAGTGCGTTCTGTACCGGAGTCTCTACATATCTGAAAATCATATATGCTGCAAAAATTGTCACCCCGATCAGCATTACCGTAAAGATCGGGTGCGTGTATCCCATGGAATGCATCTGGTTGATGATGACATATCCGATGTTCTGGTGGATCAGATACAGCGGATATGAGATTGTTCCGAAGAACACGAGTACCGGCGAGCTCAGGAACTGCAGCTTGCTGTTGATGACCAGGTAGAAAATCGCGACGAATGCTACCGTGATCAGTGCGTTTTCGATGCTCATGAATGCCAGGTCGTACAGGACACAGGCTGCGATGACGGCGTGATACTTCAACTGGTTTCCATGCTGCCAGAGACAGTAGAACATGATGCCGATGATGAACATGTGACTGAAGCTGGCGATTGAGAATTCCCTTATTGTTGCTGTCAATTCAGTGTCGATACCTTTGTGGATCAGTTGGATGATGATTGAGAACGCCATCCACGAAAGGACGATCGGCATGACGTTCTTTTCAACTTTGAAGAATAAAAGGATCGCCATCAGGACATAGAACGTCAATTCGACACGGAGTGTCCAGTAGACGCCGTCCACCCTGGGTGCACCCAGGAAGTCCTGGAACATCGTCAAGTTGATCAGTGCCGGCATGACATCGATCTTAAGCTGATCGATGGATGCGAGTGAGACGACAGTGAATGTCAGGACCACTGCGAAAATATACGCCGGATAAAGCCTGAATGAACGTTTGATTGCGAAGTCGGAAACGGATTTGACTTTGAGGATGGACATATAGATGACGAAGCCGCTGATGATGAAGAACAGCTGCACCCCGTACTCTCCCAGTGAGAAGTATTCACTGAAACCGCCGCTTACCTCTCCGAATCTCTCTTCATAACGCGTTGTATAGTGGAACAGTACGACAGCCAGTGCTGCGAGGCCGCGCAACGCGTCTATTTCAGTAAACCTTTTTCTTTGAGACATTGTAAGATCCCTCGTTATTTTTTAGATTCCATATTCCTATATACCCGTTTATCAGAATTATAGAGACCAATATAATACATCTTTAGACTTGGAATCAAACAATAAGGTAAAATCTGTTGAATTTTGTGTTGGTTTTGTGACAGATGAGTGCGTCCCCGCCAACGTAAAATGACAGGAAAATAAACAGCCATCTTTTTAAATTCAGCTGTCTTCAAGCATGAGTGAAATGTCCAAGGCAGCTTCTTTCAGACGTTCGATATAGATGTTGATTTTATCATCTTTGATTCTGAAAATCGGACCGGCGATGGACAGGCCGCCGATGATATATTTGCCACTGCGAAGTATCGGAGCGGATATGCCAATCGCATTTTCATCTACTTCTGATGCAGTTACGGCGTAACCGTCTGCCTTTATCTGTATCAATTCTTCCTGCAGTGTTTTCCTGCTGGCTCCTGTGATGTCTGACTCTATCAAAAATCGCTGATGTTCTTCCGGTAGATGTGCCAGGAGAATTTTGGATGATGCCCCTTTGAAGATGTCCAGAATCTGTCCTTCGACATATGAATACTTCAAATTATGTGTACTCTCAAGGTGGGCAAGCACTTTAACCTTCGAACCCCTCACAACAGTCAGATTGACGGATTCACCAATCTCTTCATTAATTTCCTGCATGATGGGTTTGGCTATTTCTACTATATTGTCAAATGAATGATTCTTGATTCTTGAGATTTCATCAGTCAGCCACCCAGGTGCATAAGTACCTTTGCCGACTGCTTCTAAAAGGCCGGCTTCAGTAAGACTTTTAATCTGCCGGTACAGGGTACTGCGCGGTACACCTGAAACCGATTGAATTAAATCGATATGAAGCGGGGAGCCATATTTATGAAAAAGATGCAGTAATTTAAAATTCATGAAAACGCCTCCTTTAGTCTCATTATATTAGACTTTTAATTTGTCTTAATATTCTACATATTATAGGATTCTAAATATAATATCAACGGTAAAAGGGGAGAAGTCAATGAGTACTAATATTATTCTATTTATAACAATCGCAGTCGTGCTTTTAGGAATAGTAATATTTTCTTATATTTTGGGACGTAAGAAAAAGGGGATTGATAACTGGTATGTCGGCGGCAGGTCCTTGCCGCTCTATGTACAGATTGGAACCCAATTCGCAACAGTGATGGGCGGGGCGACTATCGTTGGACTCGTGGGGAATGCCTATACGAGCGGTTGGTCCACATTGACGTACGGGATCTTTACAATGCTCGGTTTCATTCCGTTTCTATTCATGGCCAAATGGCTGAGAAACAGTGAGTTTGAAACGATGCCGGACATCATCCGCAAGGTTTATGGCAAAAATCCTGTTCTGTCGGTCCTTACCATCCTATGTACTTTGATTGTGCCATTTGGCTGGATGATTACCCAGCTTGTTGGTTTCGGTAAAATATTTGCGACGATTACCGGAGTGGATGCACCTGTAATGGTGACGATTTTTGCACTTGTGAGTCTGGCGTTCGTATTGCCGGCGGGGATGACGTCGGTTGCCTGGACGGATTTCATTTTCGGATGTGCCATGTTTGTCGGTGCCATCATCGCTTTCTTCATGGCAATGAATCTGGGAGATGGATTCCAAACCATCATGCGCAGTACGCCAAGTGAGATTTCCAGTTTTCCCGGCGGCCTGACTGCTGTGGGGATGGGGACGATAATATTCTGGGTTTTCGGCATCATGCCAGGAAATCTGACCAACCAGCAGCTTTACCAGAGGATATATTCCGCGAACAACGCAAAGAATGCGACCATTTCTATCGGGGTGACCGCAGTTCTATTTGCAGCGGCAACGTTCTGGTCTTCGACAATTGGTCTCACTGTTCGTTCTATAAACCCTGGAATGGAACAACCTGAAAATGCGACCGGATGGTTCCTGGCACAGACGCCGGATTGGTTTTTGATCATGTTTTCAGTGTTCATTGTGGCGACGATCATGTCGACGTTGAGCAGTGCAGTGCAATCTGTGGTGGTCACAATAACGAAAGACATTTATACGAACTATATCAATCCAGATATTAACGAAAAGAAACTGGTTTCGGTATCTAGGTTTGTATCCGTGGCAGTGCTTGCTGCAGCAGTATCCCTGGCGATTTTCTATCCGCAGGCACTCGGCTGGATTGTTGCTTCATTTGCCTATTCGGTATCGGCACTGCTTGTTCCGATTTTGGGTGGATTCATATTAAAGGATAAGAACATTCTGGATCACCGCGCGGGCATCTCAAGTATTCTCATGGGGATACTGGGGTCAGCGGTCGCCCATGCCATGGGATCGGACCTGTATGTGATGTACGGGCTGTTTGCCTCATTGATCGGCTTGATTGTCATGGTTGGATTCAACAAAGCAGCGAAGGAGAATTGATATGAAATTTGAAAAAGTGGTTAGAGGGAACATCGTCACACCGGACGGCAGTTTTTTCGGTGAGGTAGGCATCGATAAAGGAAAAATCATGGAAGTTTCGGAAGTGCAGGGGAAACTAGAAGCGGATGAAATTCATGATTTCGAGGCAGATTTTATTTTTCCGGGATTCATAGACACGCATGTCCATTGCTACAGCAACCCCAATGAAGGTATAAAAAGAGCGTCATCCGCAGCTGCCAAAGGCGGCATTACGACGTTTTTGGATATGCCTTATGATTTGCCGAAACCGGTCTCGAACAGCGAAGTGATGACTGAAAAAATAAAGACCATCAATGAGGAAGCAGTTGTGGACATCGCGCTATGGGCGACAATTCCGAAAGAGAATGGCCCTCAAGTGGTAGCTGAACTTGTTGAGCTGGGCGCCGCTGCGTTTAAATTGTCCACTTTTGAAACGGATCCATACCGTTTCCCGCGCATATCGGATGCAGATATATTGGAAACGATGAAACTCACATCTGAAAAGGATGTAGTCATTGCTTTCCATGCTGAAAATGACGAACTCCTTACACAATATATGGAAGATGCACAGTATGAAAATCAAGTGGAACCCATCTATCATAACTTGACCCGTCCGCCGGTCACTGAAACGACCGCTGTCATCAAACTGTTGGATATGGCTTCCTGGACGGATGCCAAATTGCATATTGTGCATGTAAGTCATGCCAGGAGCATAGATTATATTGACTGGTTCAAGTCTCAGGGTACGGATGTCACGGCTGAAACATGCTACAACTATTTGCTGCTCACGACGGAAGATTTGAAATCTCAGGGACCGAAGGCAAAGATAAACCCACCGCTAAGGACGCCGGATGAAGTGAGTGCTCTGGAGGGAAAATTGCTGAACGGTAAGATTGATTTTATCACGTCCGACCATGCACCGTGGCAGAAGCAGGATAAATCGATTGGAGACAGTGATATTTTTAAAGCGAAATCAGGCACGCCGGGTCTGGAAATCATGATTCCATTACTGTTTGACTACCTGGTTGGAGAAAAGGAGATGCCTGCTCAACGGTTTGCCGAACTGCTGGCACTCGCACCGGCCGAACGATTCAACCTGACGCAGAAAGGATCGATTGAAGCTGGAAAAGATGCTGACTTCACTGTTATTAAAAGTAATGCTCCATGGACTATTGATGAGAATGACTTCATCACGGTTTCAGATGTCTCTCCGTATCATGATTCCAAGGTGAACAGCCGAATTGAAGCGACTTTTGTGCGGGGAGCGGTTGTTTATTCACAGAAAACTGGTGTTTCGGTTGAATCAACTGGGCGATTTGTCAAACCAAACGAGGGTCGTGATTCCAAGTGAAGATCAATAATGAGAGATTGATGGAAATGCTGGCGGAGGTTAATAAAATAACTGCAGGCGGAGAAGGCGTCACCCGCCTTGCATATACGACACAGGAAGAACAAGCATTGGATTGGTTCATCGAAAAATGTGAAGAACACTTCATTGCAACGTATCGGGATTCAATGGGGAATGTGTTTGGCACAATTGGCAAAAATGATGAAGAAAAAGGCATACTGATCGGTTCCCACCTTGATACAGTCAAGGAAGGCGGAAAATACGATGGGGCGCTGGGTGTCGTTGCAGGTCTTGAAGTATTGATGACATTGAAAGAATCTGGCACACGGATGAATCGGCCTGTGACAGTGGTCTCGTTTCGGGGGGAAGAGGCGAATGTTTTAGGTGGCACTTTCGGCAGCCGTGCATTCTGTGATCTGATTGAGTTCGATGAGGCGTTTGAGGAGAAGCTGGAAGGAACACCGTTTACCCTGGGGCAAATAAAAGGTGCGGTGAACTATGAGGCTTACAGTGACTATCTGGAACTTCATATCGAGCAGGGAAAGTCGCTGGAGAACAGTGGTACCGAAATTGGTGTTGTTGACGCGATTGCGGGCATAAAACGGCTGGATGTGACGGTCCATGGGGAAGCGGCGCATTCAGGAACGATGGCGATGGGCGAACGGAATGATGCATTGACACAGACTGCGCGTCTTTTACTGGAGTTCGAGAAGATAGTGAAGAAACACGGTGAACCTAATGTAGGTACAGTCGGTGCATTATCCGTCCATCCTAATTTAGCGAACGTCGTTCCAGGCAGAGTTGATTTCGTATTGGAAGTCAGAGGGACTGATATTTCCACGATGCGTGCGATGACGGAAGAATTCTCTGATTACGCAAATGCCCATCATGAAGTAACGATAAAAGAGAATGTTGAGAAAGCGCCGTCAAATCTCTCTGAAAGGATTATAAATTCCGGGGAAGGTGCCTGCATTGCGCTGGGACTGAAGCATAAAGTGATGATGAGCGGTGCGAATCATGATGCGAATTCATTGTCCAACGTCATGAATTCCGGCCTGATTTTTATTCCCTGTCTGAAGGGTGTCAGTCATAATCCGAAGGAATATGCTGCACCGGAAGATATTGGGAATGGTGCGAATGTACTGCTCGGTATGGTCATGGAACTGATGTAGCATCAACGTGAATCCCTCCTGGTGTAAAGAATATCGGGAGGGATTCTATCTTGGAATGGACATTCGAATGTGTTCTTTATTGACCGGAAACTTCTATAAATATATGATTGGACTGTTATACAGTATAGAGGCCGGAGGCTGAATATGGACCAGAATAATTTTAATGTTTCCAGTGAAAGCATCATCAGGAATGCCGTCCAGGAGATGATTTTGAATAAAGACCTGGCACCCGGTGATAAATTGCCGAGTGAAAATGTGCTGGCTGATGAATATAAAGTGAAGCGGATTGTTGTGCGGAATGCGCTCGTCCAGCTGGAGAAGATGGGTGTGCTCGGAAGCCGGCAGGGTGTCGGCCGTTTTGTGAAGGAGAAACTGCCGGTCATTGAACTGGATATGTCAGGCCGGCGCAGTTTTTCCGACAAGATGAAGGAGCAGGGACTGCCTTATGAGAGCAGAGTGATTTTCGCCGGGTATGCGTCGGATAAGGAACAGAAGAAATACCGGGCGGCGCTTGGTGTCGGTGATGGGGTCTTTATTTATAAAGTGGGCCGGCTGCGTGTTGTCAATCACGTGCCGTGTGCGATCCATTTTTCATTCATCCGCGAGGATGTGGTGCCCCGGATTGATGCGGAGAAGGAACAGTTGAGTTCCGTGTTCAATTATTACAAGGAAAATGGGATTGTGAATCTGAAGTCGACGGATACGCAGATCCATACGGCTTTTCCGACATTGAATGAACAGCGGTTTCTGGAATGCCAGGAGCTCGTGCCCCTGATTGTCTATGAGTCGCAGACTGTGGATGAGGATACGGATAATATAATAGAACAAACACGGATCCTGTACAGGAGTGACCTGTTCAAGCACTCGCTGGGATCGGTGAATTAGACGGCCGGAAGGCCGTTTTTTGGTCTTAATGCTCATTGGACTCACGGGAGGGTGGCAGCTAGGAGCTCAACGTACGTCGAAGCCGATGTTAAATATATGATAGAAGCTTTTTTAATCTTTTCTAATGAATAATTTCATACAAAAGATTACTATGATAGTATAAGTTTGATTATTCAGAAAAGTAGGGTGTTTGTAAATGAGAGTTAAAAATGTTGCAGTAATCGGAGCCGGCAACGGAGGAATCACAGCGGCTGCCGATTTAACGAACAGAGGGTTTTCAGTGACTCTGTATGAATCTACGGCCTTTTCTGCCAATCTTGAAGGAATTGAACAAAATAAAGGAATCACTCTGGAGGATGAAAATGGAGAAACATTCATAGGATTTTCCAACGTGACGACGGATATCGAAGAGGCAATCGAGGGAGCTGAAGTAATCATGCTGACGGTGCCGAGCTTTGCTGTAGAAGATATTGCCGAACTTTTGGCGCAGGTGGTCAAAGCCGATCAGGTCATCCTGCTGAATGGTGCAGGATCGATGGGGTCGGTAAGATTTGTGAACCGGGCGAGAGAGATGGGAATCGATACATCCTTCAGCATTGCTGAGACCAATTCACTGACGTACGGCACCAGGGCATTTCCTGATGAATCACGGGTGGAACTTTCCTTATATGTGAAAAAACTTTACTTTGCAGCCTATCCGTCATCTGAGACTGCGAGACTGCTGGATATCTGTTCCAATCTTTATGATTGTTTTGTTCCGGCGGAAAGCGTCTGGCATACGACGCTTGAAAATGGCAATCCGGAAGTGCATCCGGGGCCGGCTTTGCTGAATGCCGGACGGATTGATTATTCTAAAGGAGAATTCTGGTTATATAAAGAAGGGATTACAGAACATACGGTTAAAGTCTTAAAAGCGATTGAGCAGGAGCGGATGGCGATTGGCAAAGCTTTTGGTTATGAGCTTGAAAATGCTGTGGAAAGCCGGTCCGGCCGTGGCTATTTTGAAGACAACGGACGCGATCTCCAGACACTCTTCAATACCAGTGAAGTCTATACGAAGATCAAAGGGCCGGTGTCCATAAACTCAAGATATTTTACCGAGGACATATCAAACGGTCTTGTATTATGGTCGGAGCTGGGGCGTCTTGCAGGAATCCGAACACCAAATATTGACGCTGTGATTACGCTTGGCAGCACTTTATTGGATGAAGACTTTTATGAATCGGGACTCACGCTGGACAAATTGGGATTCGCAGACCATACACTGCAGCAGGTGATTCGGAACGTCTGAATTAAATACGTAATACTAAGGGGATGGATATATGAAAAGGGAACCAACATTTTTTGAATCGATTTCGTGCTTTATCGTTTTGGGGCTGGTCATCGGTATCGGGTTTGGATATTTCGGCATCCCGATACAACCGTTACTGCTTGTATCAGCCGCATATGCCGCAGTGATCGCACTGCGTGTGGGAATTTCATGGGAGAAGATGGAAGAAGGCATCATTGAACGGCTGAAAACAGCTATGCCGGCCATTTTCATATTGTTTTCCGTCGGTATCATCATCGGGTCATGGATTTATTCCGGAACGGTACCGCTGCTCATATATTATGGCCTTCAGATCATCAGTCCTACATATTTTCTGGTCACTGCGTTTGTCATTGTAGCAGTTGTGTCTGTGGCGACAGGGACAGCATGGGGATCCACAGCGACAGCAGGTGTTGCACTGATGGGCATTGCGGCGGAACTCGATGTTTCACTTGCCATGGCTGCCGGTGCGGTGATTTCCGGTGGTGTATTCGGAGATAAACTTTCTCCGCTCTCCGACACTACCAATTTAGCGCCATTGGTAGTGGAAGTAAATCTGTATGAACATATCAAACACATGCTCTGGACGACGATACCCGCATCGATTGTCGGTCTGATCGTATGGTTTCTTGTGGGAATAAACACCGATTACTCGGCAGCCTCCTCAGGTAATGTGGATAGTTTATTGAATCAGCTCGACTTGATTTATAACTGGAATATATTCATGCTGATTCCTTTTGTGATCATTCTATGGGGTGCGTTTGCCAAGAAACCGGTCGTGCCGATGATGCTGCTGTCATCGGTGGCTGCAGTATTCATAGGAATGTTTTCCAACGGTTTCACTCTAGTGGATGGACTGACATCGATGGCTGATGGTTTCAGCGTATCGATGATAAATGCTCCGGGCTTCAACCCGGATGTGCTGTCGGAAAATGTCACGTCACTGATCGTTCGGGGCGGGATTTTCTCTATGACTACTATCGTCGTGACGATATTTTGCGGCTATGCCTTTGCAGGGATTGTAGCAGTGGCAGGCTGTTTGGACAAGATTCTCGCGACTTTCTCCAAAATGGTGGAGTCGATATGGAAGTTGGTCGGGGTTACGATACTTGGCAGTACCATCATCGTGTTCACAGCAGGCGTCGCTTCCATTTCGATCATCATGGTCGGGGTACTGCTGCAGGACGCCTATGCGAAAAAAGGGCTGCATGCCAAAAACCTTTCCAGGACACTCGAAGATTCGGGCACGATGCTGATCCCATTCGTGCCGTGGGGCGTCTCCGGTATCTTTTATCTGGAAGTGCTCGGAGTCAGTGTCACCGATTACTGGATATGGGCGATTCCGTGTTATCTGTGCATCGTGTTTGCGATGATTTATGCTTCTACGGGTATCGGACTTGCGAAAGTGGATGAACAAGAAACAGCTAAAGCGAATTAATTTTATATGAGTATTTTAATTCTTAACGCTCATTGGACTCACGGGCGGGCTGTTAGGTGTTTAACTGTCCGATACTATCTTAAAAGTCAATGAACAGGGATGTCTCTTAAAAAGGGGCATCCTTTTTTTATTCTAAACATATCCTTTACATACTTTACAGACTCTTAAACGTCACCCGCTTGGCAACAAGTTAGAGTGTAGTTATGAGGAGGTTGAATGATGAATAAAAAACGGTGGACGCAACTTTTTATAAAGTATGGCAGAGATGAAGCGATTGAATTTTTGAATACATACAGGGGCACGGTACCGTTCGATATCATTTCGGAACCGTCGGAGGGACTGACGATGATCAAGGTGCGGGAGCATGCGGAGAACAGCCTGTTCTACATGGGCGAGGTGCTGGTGACAGAGACGAAGATCCGCCAGGATCAGACGATCGGTCTGGGAGTGGTGAAGGGATCGGATGCAGAACTGAGCATGGCAGTCAGCTTCATCGATCTGTGCTTCAACCTTGGAGAAATGGATGAAGAGCTTAATGAAATTTTAGAGACACTTTCAATAAAGGAACAAAAATACATTGATCAGCGGACGAAAGAGATTTTGAAGACTAAAGTCGATTTCGACATGATGGCGGAATAGGAGGACAGTGAATGACTACGATGGTTCATAACACGCAGAAGCATTACCGGGAGCTGGTGGATCTGTTCAGCAGGCCGGGGGAGGTCAGGATGTCGGCATTTGATACTCCGAACTTCTCTAATTTCTCGGATGCGGTGCTGGCGACGGTGCTGACGTTGTTCGACAATGAAATCTCTTTTCATACGGATGCACAAAGGGATTGTGATGAATTTCAGACGCTCACAGGCGGCAGTTGTGCGGGAGAGGCGAAAGAAGCGGATTACGTTGTGATCAAAGAAGAAGCCCTTACAGAGACGGTGTTCCAGAATATCAAGACGGGGACGCTCGGTTCTCCGGAAAAGTCGGCGACGCTGATCATTGAAGTGGCGTCGATCGGTGAAGGACACAAATATGCGCTGCGGGGTCCAGGCATCAAAGCAGTGAACGAAATCGAAATGACGCTCGACCCGGCATGGATGGAATTGAGACGCGGGCTGTGCAGCGAATTTCCGCTCGGCATCGATATGATTCTCATCGACCGGCACAACCAGATGACGGTGATTCCGAGAACGACGAAAGTGGAGGTGGTATAGATGGGTTACGTAGCGGTCAAAGGCGGGACGAAGGCGATCCAGGCATCCGTCGACATGTATAAGAATAAAAAGCACATCCCGGAAATGGACATCAGCCCGGAACATGTGAAGGCGAACATGAACCAGCTGATCAACCAGGTGATGTCGGAGGCAAGTCTGTACGACAGGGATCTGGCGGCACTCGCCATCAGACAGGCCGAGGGCAACATGGAGGAAGCGGTGTTCCTGCTCCGTGCCCACCGGTCGACACTGCCGAGACTCTACTATTCGACAGTGACGAACACACGTGAAATGTTCGTGGAGCGCCGGGTATCGGCGAGTTTCAAGGATATTCCGGGCGGACAGATACTCGGAGCGTCGCCGGACTTCACCCACCGTCTTCTGGACGATTCCATCACGTACGGCAATGAAGACATCGAGGCGGAAGCGGCTGCCGGCTACAATTATGAACTGAATGATCTGCCGAAGGTGATCGACTACCTGGAGTCGGAGGGTTTATTCACAAAAGAACCGGAAGATGACACTACGCCGGATGATATTACGAAAAAATCCATCGAATTCCCGAGTTCCCGGAGCGAGCGGCTCCAATCGCTGACGAGAGGGCAGACGGGCGCAGTGACTTCGCTCGGCTATGTCGAGATCAGAGGGTACGGCTACTCGTCACACCCGAACATCGGTGAGGTCCGGGTCGGCCAGCAGCCGATCCACATCGATCCGGCGGGTGACGGTGATGCATACTACATCGGTGATGTTGAACTGACCGAAGTGGAAGCGTTCATGCCGGCGGATGATGAAGAAACCGAAGGTGAAGGGACGCACGAGAAGACGTTCAAGATCGGCTACGGCCTCACTTTCGGACAGAATGAAACGAAGACGATCGCGATGAGTGTGCTGGACTACAGTTTGAGCCACCCGGTGACGGAATCACCGACAGCGGATGATGAATTCGTGCTGCTGCACATCGATTCGGTGGAATCGACAGGGTTCATCTCCCACTTGAAGCTGCCGCACTACGTGACATTCCAGTCCGTGCTGGACCGGGTCAGACAGACGAAAGGAGGCAGGGCATGATGAAACAGAACTATGCATTTCTCGATGAGAACTCCAAAAAGGAAATCCGCCGCAAGACACTCAAAGCCATTGCCATTCCGGGGTATCAAGTGCCGTTCGCCTCGCGCGAGCTGCCGATTGCCCGCGGCTGGGGGACTGGAGGCCTGCAGCTGACACTGTCGCTCGTCGGCCAGTCGGATACCGTGAAAGTCATCGACCAGGGTGCGGACGAATCCGTGAATGCGGTGAATATACGCAAGCTGATCCAGGATACGACGGATGTGCCCGATACGATCCATACGGATGAGGCGACACTCATCCAGTCGAGGCACCGTATCCCAGAAGTGCCGCTCAAGCCGTATCAGATCCTCGTCCTGCAGGTGCCGCTTCCGGAACCGCTGCGTCCGGTGGAACCGTCGGAACGCATCACGAAGATGCTGCATGCGGACAAGGAATACAGCGGTGCATGGCTGAGGCTGTTCGAACAGATCATGAAGTACGGATCGATCACCGATGATGCGGACTACCCGGTGCTGGTCAATGGCCGTTATGTGATGGCGCCGAGCCCGATACCGCGGTTCGACAATCCGAAACTGGAAAACAACGACGGGCTGATCCTGCTCGGTGCGGGGCGTGAGAAGAAGATCTACGCCGTGCCGCCGTATACGAAAGTCGAATCACTCGCGTTTGAAGACTACCCGTTTGAAGTGGAATCCTTCGATGATGTCACTTGCCGCGAATCCGGTCTGACAGGCGTCTATATGGATGAGCTGGTGAATGAAGAGACGGGAGAAACATATTACGTCACGAACGACACGAGCTACATGCTGGAAGAAATGAACAAGGAAGGATCTGTGAAATGAACAAACAGAAAAACATCGCGCTGAGCGTGAACAATGTCAGCAAGTTTTACGGAGACGGATGCGGGTACTGCCAGGCCGCCGGTGCGCAGCTGGACAAGAATATATGTCCAAAGTGCAGGACGGTCCATGCATGCCGGGATGTCTCGTTCGATCTGCATGATGGCGAAATCCTCGGCATCGTCGGTGAAAGCGGCAGCGGCAAAAGTACACTCATGAAGATGCTTTATTTCGACCAGGAAGCATCCGGCGGCAGCTATCATATTTCGGACTATGAAGACAGCAATGCCAACGTATTTACATTATCCAGCCAGGCGAAGCGGCAGATCCGCAACGAAATCCTCGGCATGGTCTATCAGAATCCGGTGTACGGCCTCAAGATGGACTTCTCATCCATGAGCAACATCGCGGAAAAACTGATTGCCGCAGGCTCGCGGAATGTCGGCGAGATGAGCGGCGTGGGTGATCATTTCCTGGATAAGGTCAACATTCCACTCGGCCGTAAATTCGATCCACCGGCCAACTTCTCGGGCGGCATGCAGCAGCGTGTGCAGATTGCGAAGGCATTGTCCAACTATCCGCCGGTACTGCTGCTCGATGAAGTGACGACGGGACTCGACCTCTCCGTGCAGGCGGATGTGCTGGAGCTCATCAAGGAAATCCAGCGCGACATGGGCATCAGCATGATCGTCGTCTCCCATGACCTCGCCATCATCCGCATGCTGTGCGACCGGACGATGGTCATGCTGAACGGTGCAGTCATTGAAGCGGGCATTACAGATCAGATTTTGGAAGATCCCCAGCACGCCTATACGCAGCAGCTGGTCTATTCAATCCTTTAGGAGGACGGTCATTTGAAAGCAATCATAAACGGCAACGTCATTACAGAAACGGAAATCATAGAAAACGCAGCAGTGTTCATCGATGAACAGTACATCGTCGACATCATGCCGATGGCAGAGGCCGGCGCGGAACTGCTGGATGTGAATAAAACCATCGATGCCCGGGGCGGCTACGTCTCACCGGGATTCATCGATATCCATTCGGATTACATCGAGGGAATCGTGGCCCCCCGGCCGACGTCGCTGATGGATGTCAATATCGGCATCCGTGAATCGGAGCGCATATTGAGTTCGCACGGCATTACGACGATGTTCCACTCGCTCTCCATCTACCGTGAGGACATGTTCGGCCACAAGCCGATCCGGGAGCCTGAAAACGTCCAGAAACTTGTCGAGGCGATTGCCCGCACACACGGGGAGAAGCATCTGATCCGCCACCGGCTGCATGCACGCTTTGAGCTGGATGCGGTGGAACAGCTGCCGATGCTGAAGCATCATATCGAAGCCGGCAATGTGCATCTGCTCAGCTTCATGGACCACACGCCGGGTCAGGGGCAGTACCGCAACATGTCGGTTTACAAAAATACGATGAAGAGCTATCAGAAGATGAGCGACACTGAAATCGAGCAGAAGATGCTTGAGAAAATCGATTATGAACATATCAGCTATGACGAGATGAAAGACCTTGCAGAGCTGGCGCAATCGAAGAATATTGCGGTCGCTTCTCACGACGATGACTTTATTGAACGGATCGATTTCAATGAAACCCTCGGTACGACGATCAGTGAATTCCCGATTACGATCGAAGTCGCAAAATATGCGCATGGCAGAGGGCAGCATACGATTGCCGGAGCACCGAACATCATGCTCGGCGGTTCGCATTCGGGGAATCTGAATGCGGCGGACGCGATTGCCGAAGACTGCATCTCGATCCTGTGCAGTGACTATTATCCGGCGGCACTGCTGCACTCGATGTTCAAGCTGCATGAGGAAGCGGGCATGCCGCTCGAGGAAGCGATCAAGCTGATTACGCTGAATCCGGCAGAAGCGGTCAATATGGATCATGAAATCGGCTCGATCCGTGTCGGCAAGAAGGCGGACATCAACGTCATCCAATTCAACGAAGGCTATCCGGTCATCACAGAATGTATCGTGGACGGGGCCATCATTTCACGCTATCACTACAGAATAGACGAGGAGGCATGAGCATGCTGAGTGTGGAAAACATATCGAAATCATTTACGATCCATCACCTGGGTCAGACGCGCCAGGCGATCGGAGACATCAACCTGCACGTAAACAAAGGTGAGTTCCTGGGGATTGTCGGCAAGAGCGGAAGCGGCAAGTCCACCATCCTGAAAAGCATCTATGGCACGTACATGCCGGAAGCGGGTGCGATCATGTATCACTCCAAGGAGAATGGACCGGTCAATATTCTGGAAATAAACGACCATGAACTGATCCGGCTGCGCAAGACTGAAATCGGCTATGTATCGCAGTTTTTAAAAGTGATGCCGCGGACGACGAGCCTCGAGCTCGTCACGCACTCGCTGCTTGAAATGGGCGAGCCAAAAGAGCGGGCGGTAGAAAAAGCGAAGGATGCCCTGCGCCATTACGACATTCCGGAATCATTGTGGGACAACTATCCGAATACGTTCTCGGGCGGCGAGAAGCTGCGCCTCAATATTGCACGCGCCACTGTCAAGGCACCCCGGCTTTTATTACTCGATGAACCGACGGCGTCACTCGATAATGATTCGAAACTGAAAGTGCGGGAAGCGATTGCGAAACTGAAAGCGGAAGGGACGACACTGGTCGGCATCTTCCACGACCTCGAGTTCATGGACGGGCTGTGCGACAGCGTGTTCGACATGTCGGACAAGGCACTGAGGTATGTCCGATGACGCTGATTGATCTGCATGTCCACTCGAGCCTGTCGGACGGGTCGGATTCGATTGTGAAGGTGCTGGAAATGGCAAAGGAGAAAGATGTGGCGATGCTGAGCTTCGTCGACCATGATACGACGGAGACATACCGTAAGGCAGTCTCGATTGCGGAAGAAGCGGGCATCAGGCTGATCCCCGGCATCGAGATATCTGCATATGACTATAAGCGGGACCGTAAAGTGCATGTACTCGGCTATGCCTATGATCATGCAGCGGAAAATATCAATGCTTTGACAGGTCCGCTGCTGGAGCGCCGCCACCGGCATTCATTGTGGCAGATCGGGCGCATCCGCGAGCATGGAATCGAAGTGGATATCGGGCGCATTGAAGCAAGACTTGGAGCCGGGCGGACGATCTACAAGCAGCACATCATGGAAGACATTACAGACGCGCATTTCACCACTCCCGAATATCAGGAGCTGTACCGGACGCTGTTCAAGGGGGACGGTCCGGCGGCGGGGGATATCGAGTATATCGATGTTTTTGACGCCGTCCGCGCAATCAAGGCGGACAACGGACTTGCTGTGATCGCGCATCCCGGCCAGCTCGACAGCTATGATGTGACAGAGGAATGTGCGGCACTCGGGCTTGACGGCATCGAACAGTATCACCCGGACCATATGGCACCGGATTTCGAACGCGTTGGTCAGCTGGCGGAAAAATACGGCCTGTTTACAACCGGCGGTTCGGACTACCATGGACACTTCGGCGCAAAAGTAAATGTTGGGATTGATAAGAGTTTATTAACAAACTGTCCGTTTGATGAAGTATTGGATAAGTTCTGTTAAGTAAATGTAAATCATGTTTACCGGCGGAGCAAAACAACGTTTAATGAAGAAGGAATAAAAATTAAGGAGTTGTATGAACTTATGAAAAAGTGGTTGTTGGGTCTGGCATCTTTATCTTTGGTATTATCCGCATGCAGCAGTAACGAAGGCGGCGATGAAGCGAGTGCGGACAGTGCGTCTGGCGGCGATGATACGCTCACGATGGTGTGGTATCCGAACGAATCCGGTAACGAGCTGAAAGATGCACGTGACGAAATCGGCAGTATCATCGAAGAGGCGACAGGCAAGACGGTCGAGCATGAATTGACGACGGACTACGCAATTGCGATTGAAAGTCTAGTCAACGACAACGCGGATATAGCTTTCACGGGTGCTGAAGGCTACATCCAGGCAAAAGAGAGAAACGATGCGATTGAACCGATGGTCGTGCCTTCCGGTGAGAGCGGCACATTGAAAGATGCAAAGTACCACAGCTGGTTTGCAGCACTGCCGGAAAACATGGAGCAGTACGAAGGTGAAGACGGAGAATATGTACTGGACAACTTTGCAGACAAGAAATTCTCATTCGTATCCGCTTCTTCCACTTCCGGGTTCAAAGTCCCGGGTTCCACACTGGTCAACCACTTCGGGGAGCAGGAAGGCTATGAAAATCTTTCCATCGACAACATTTCACAAAACGGCAACCTTTTCTCAGAAGTGATGTTCGGCAACTCCCACCAGGGGTCTGCGGTCAATCTCCTGACTGAAAAAGCGGATATCGCAGCATTTTGTGACACATGCGTGGAAAACTACGTTGAGCTTTCCGAAGGTGAAGAGAACACAGCCGGCGCCATCTACAAAGTATCCGAAGATGCCGCAGCACCGTTTCAAAACCTTGCGGGTGAAGAATTCGGCATCCTGTCATCCACACCGGTTCTGAACGCCCCGTTCGTGGCAAACACAAACACGCTGAGCGAAGAGGAAATCTCAAAGATCACCGAAGTCATGGCATCAGAGGAAACGGCGAACAACGAGAAGATCTTCGTTCCAGAAGATGCTGAAGGCGGACTGTTCACGAAAACTGCAGACGAGAAATTCGTCGAAGTCGATGACGAATGGTTCGATCCAGTCAGAGAACTTGGACAATAAAACGCATCAATCAGAGGGGGAGCAGGCGGTCGCCACTCCCCCCTTTTATTATGGAGGGTAATTTCAATGGCAGTTAAAACACAGGAAAGACCAGTAACGACCCAGCCCGAAAAGAAGACGGACGGCATCGTTTTTCCGTTTGACATAGAAAAGCAGGAGCAGCAGCCGAAGCCGAAGAATGACGCCCCTGTGATCATGGAAGTCAGTAATATCGACAAATCTTACTCCGGTAATAAAAAAGTGCTCGATGACGTAAGTTTTGACATCAGGCGGGGTGAAGTCCTGTCCATCATCGGACCGTCAGGTGCCGGCAAATCCACTTTGCTCCGCGTCATCAACCGGATGATTGAACCTTCTGCAGGGAAAATCAGTTTCCAGGGCGAGGATACACTGTCGATGAAAGGCAAAAGGCTGCGCAGCATGCGTACGGACATCGGCATGATCTTCCAGCACTACAACCTGGTCGACAGGGTGAGTGTATTTGAAAATGTGCTCCACGGCCTCCTCGGGTATAAAAACAGCCTGCAGGGGATATTCTCCCTTTATTCTGAAGCGGAAAAAAGGCGGGCATTGGAGATCATTTCGGAGCTTGGCATCGAAGAGCAGATCTATAAACGCTGCGATGAATTGAGCGGCGGACAGAAGCAGCGTGTCGGCATCGCGCGTGCCTTGATCCAGGATCCCAAGATCATCCTATGTGATGAACCGATTGCATCGCTCGACCCGAACGCATCAAAAGTCATCATGGAATATTTGCGCCGGATTTCGCGGGAGCGTGACATTACGATCATCGTGAACCTGCACCAGCTGGACGTGGCGAAGCAGTATTCGGACCGGATCATCGGTCTGAACAGCGGCCGCATTGTGTACAATGATGTGCCGGAAGCGATTGATTCTGAAACGATCAGCCGTATTTACGGATCCAAACTAGACGAATTGATTGTGGAATAGGTGAATGGATATGGATAAAATGAATGTTCAACATGTCAATGATGTAAATATCATCAGGAAGAAGCATCTCAGGCTGTTCTTTGCAGGCGTCATCATTTTGGCACTGGTGCTCGGCGCCGGAGCAGTGACGAATTATAATCACATCGAAGGCATCATGTCGATCCCGGCAGCGTTCCAGTGGCTGTTTTCCAACATGCTGTTCAGCAGCAGTACGTTCGCCAATCTGCCGAACGTACTCAGACTGCTGTGGGAAACGATCCTGATTTCAATCGTCTCGACGACGACCGCAGCTGTTTTTGCCGGTGTGTTTGCGATTTTGGGATCGAAACTGACCGCAGTCAATCCGGTGTTGATGTATGCGGCGAAACTGATTGCTTCGGTCTCCCGTAACATCCCGGTCGTTGCCTGGGCACTGATCCTCGTCATCAGTTTCGGCACGAATGCCGCAACAGGATTTCTGGCATTGTTCTTTGCGACTTTCGGATTCCTGGTCCGTGCGTTCATCGAAACGATCGATGAAGCTTCGGGAGATACGGTAGAAGCACTGAAGGCGACCGGGGCGACATACCCGCAGGTCATCGCCAAAGCGGTGATCCCTGAAGCGATGCCGCAGATGTTCAGCTGGGTGCTGTTCATGATCGAGACGAACATCCGGAGTGCGACACTCGTCGGACTATTGACAGGAACGGGCATCGGGTACCTGTTCGACCTTTATTACAAGCAGTTGAATTATGAAATGGTTTCACTGATCACGCTGGCGATCGTCATTGCGGTGCTGATCATCGAGTGGATTTCCAACTTCATCAGAAGGGAGATACTATGATGTCGAGTGTTGTTGAGAAAACGAACAGGGGCAAAATCAGGATCAGCCGGCCGAACGGCGGTCAAGTGAAATTCAGGATGCTGATGGTGGCTACGGCGCTTTTCACCGTCATCGGGTTCTTCCTGCTGGATTACAGCGGATTGGAACTGTGGCCGGCGATCGTCGGAACGTTTGAGAACCTGAAGACGATGTTCCTCATGCCGTAGCTGAACCAGACGACTTTCGGCTCCGCGATGTATCAGGTGCTGGTGACATTGTCGCTCGCATTCCTGTCGACGATACTCGGTGCCGTGATTTCGATATTCCTGGCATTCGGTGCAGCGGTTAACCTGTCCCGGCCATGGATCAGCCAGACGATCAAGGCATTCATCACCGTCATCCGTGCCGTGCCGACCGTACTGTGGGTGCTGATATTCGCCATCGCAGCCGGACTTGGTGCAGTGGCAGCCGTCATCGGCATGCTGTTCCACTCGGTCGCCTATCTGGTAAAGGCATACTCCGAGGCATTTGAAGAGATTGACGCCGGCAAGATCGAGGCGCTGCGTGCGACCGGATCCAGCTATCCGCATATTCTGTTCCAGGTCGTCGTGCCGCAGACGAAGTCATTCCTGATCGCGTGGACATTCCTGCGATTTGAAATCAACTTCGGCGTTGCCGTCGCCATGGGGGCAGCAGCGGGTGCGGGCGGCATCGGATATGAACTCTTCATGTCCAGCTCATTCTACTATGACTTGAATGAAGTCGGCATGATCACCTATATGATACTGTTCGTTGCCGTGATTCTGGAGCTTGCTGCGAATAAACTGAAGAGTGCCGCGTAAATTCATATTGAGAGGAAAAACCACCCCGTGCGGGTGGTTTTTCTGTTTCTCTCGTAAGCGTAGGCCGCTAAGTGGGTATATCGGCCTTGGTCTGTTGAGCGTAGGCCGCTAAACGGATATATCGGCCTTGGCTTGTTGAGCGTGGGCCGCTAAACGGTTATATCGGCCTTGGCTTGTTGAGCGTAGGCCGCTAAGTGGGTATATCGGCCTTGGCTTGTTGAGCGTGGGCCGCTAAACGGTTATATCGGCCTTGGCTTGTTGAGCGTAGGCCGCTAAACAGGTATATCGGCCTGCGCTCGAGCAACGGCCGCCGAAGCAAGCACAAAAAACCAGCGGGGGATCCCGCTGGTCGTCTGAAATCTGTATTGGTTCTAGCACACTGAGTCATTCGATTTTGGTACGGATAATCCGAACAGCGGGCGCAGGTACAGCGCGAGGAATGTCCCGCCGATTGCCATGATGCCCCAGATGTATCCGTGGAGGCTGAATGATGCGATGCCGCCGAAGTATGCGCCGATGTTACATCCGAACGCAAGGCGTGCGCCGTATCCCATCAACAGTCCACCGATGACGGATGCGAAGAAGTTTCCTTTTGTGAACTTCGTGAACTTGAACAGTCCGCCTGCGGCAGACGCGATGAATGCGCCCAGGATGACCCCGAAGTTGAGCACTGTCGTGGAGTCTGCGAATATGGAGGACTGCAGTGCAATTGCGGATTCACCCTGCCAGTATCCCCAGCTTGCTACGTCAATGCCGAAGAACTTTGCCACTTTTGAACCCCACAATGCAAAGGCGGAAGTGATGCCCCAAGGCTGTCCGCGTGTCATGAGCGTGAGAGCGTTCAGTACCGCAAGTGCAATTGCCGCTGCGAATAAAGGCCATGAGCCTTTGAAGATTCTCTTCCATCCTTGTGCGCTCGGCAGCTGTGCCATTTTCGGCGCCTTGCGCTTTTTCTCGATAAAGATGGAAATCGCAGCAATGATTCCGAAAATCAGCAGTGATACGATCCATGCACCACCGTAGCCGAGCCCTGTGGATGTAGCGAGGGATACGGGTTCAGCTGACGGCAGGTCTTCCGTCCAGAACGGCAGATGGTATGCGCCGATCGTCGTTCCGATGATGAAGAACAGCAATGTGATGAACATGACTGAGCGGCCGCCGCCGATGGCATACAGTGTACCGGAAGCACACCCGCCGCCGAGCTGCATGCCGATACCGAAGATGAATGATCCGACGAGCAGGCTCACGCCAACCGGGGATACATATCCGGTCACATCTGTGCCGAAGAACGACAGGCCGAATGCCAGAATCGGTGCGAATAAAGTGACCGCAACCGCAAGCATCAGCATGTGCGAACGGAGTGCCTGGCCGTTACCGACCGACATCAATCGCCTGAATGCGGAAGTGAAACCGAACCTCGCGTGGAATAATGTGTAGCCGAGCAGCAGTCCGAGTATTAGCAGGACCGGCTGCATCACCGACTGTGTCACAGCTAAATATACGAATAGAACAAGACTGACCAGGACGCCGCCGCCTATCAGAGTTTTCTGAGGCGCACTGAGCGCGGGGGAGCGGTAGACCGGATCTTTCTGTTCGCTGACCGGTTCGACTGGTTGTACATGACTTACCATTTATAATTCACCCTTTTTCTTACTAAATTAATATGATTTCAATATTATAGTCGTTTACTAGGCATAAGTCAAAGGAATGATACCATTTTTTCGTCTTGTCATGAGCCATGGGTCTTTATTATTAACAGAAGGTTCACAGATGAAAACATCCGGGCGGTTTAGTTTTGCTGTAAAAAGGAAGATAAGAAGCGGGACTAATATAATAAAGGAGTGGTCATTTTGGGTAGATTGGATAATCGTGTCATTCTGATTACAGGTGTTGGGTCCGGACTTGGACAGGCGGCAGCGGTGAAAGCGGCAGAAGAGGGTGCGAAGCTTTCGCTGGTGGATATCAGTATGTAAGGTCTGGAGGAGACGAAAGAGAAGATTGCCGGAGTTTCCCATGATATTGAAGTGCATCTAGTGACAGCAGATGTATCGGATGCGGCTCAGGTCAAAAAGTATGTGGAAGAGACAGTCGGGCGTTTTACACTCATAGATGCTTTCTTCAACAATGCGGGTATCGAAGGGAAGCAGAACCTGACGCAGGATTACGGCATAGATGAATTCAAGAAGGTGCTCGACATTAACCTGAACGGTGTATTCTACGGCATGAAATATGTACTTGAAGTGATGAAGGAACAGGAGGACGGCACGATTGTCAATACGGCTTCGGTCGGCGGCATCCGCGGTGTCGGCAACCAGTCGGGATATTCTGCAAGTAAGCACGGTGTGGTCGGTCTGACACGCAATTCAGGTGTGGAATACGGAAAGTACGGCATCAACATCAACGCGATTGCACCCGGTGCCATCATGACAGCAATGGTCGAGGGCTCCCTCAAACAGATGGGCGGTGAAAACTGGGAAGAGGCCGGCAAGGAGTTCGTCAGTGCGAACCCGATGAAACGCTTCGGCGAACCGGAAGAGGTCGGCAACCTGGTGGCCTTCCTGCTGTCGGATGAAGCGACGTTCATCAACGCCGCGGTGATTCCGATCGATGGCGGGCAATCTTATAAATACTGATTGATTTTGAGCAGGGCATCTCCGGTAACGGAGGTGTCTTTTTTATTGAGTGTAAAATCTCCTCTTGTAAATCGGAATGATTACGATTATAATTTTAAAACGTAACCAGTACGATTTAATAAAAGGAGGATTATATGTTTAAAAACGGCTTATGGATTTTATTGGCAGCAATGGTATTTGTGATTGCGGCATGCAGCAGTACAGCAGGTAAAAGCAGTGAAAATGGAAAGATGGAACTGTACACCACGGTATTCGCATTGAAGAGTATTACGGAACAGATTGCGGGCGGACATGCAGATGTGCATTCTATCTACCCGAACGGGGCGGATATACATAGTTTCGAGCCGACTCAGAAAGATATGCTGAAGTATGCGGAGGGGGATTTGTTCATCACGACAAGTAAAGCACTCGACGCCGTTTCAGCGAAAATCGCCGATGTTCTGAAAGATGAAACTGAAGTGCTGGAAGCGGCTGGGGGGACGGAAAATCTGATCGAGGATGCCCATTCACATGACCATGACCACAATCATGATCACAATCATGGCGAAATGGATCCCCATGTGTGGCTGGATCCTGTACTCAGCATCGATATGGCGGAATCGATCAAAGATAAGTTGATTGAAATCGATCCGGATAATGCAGCGGATTATGAGGAGAACTTTGACAAGGTGAAGGCGGATTTAAAAACACTGGATGCGGAACTGAAGTCTGTCACAGATGATTCCAAAGTGGATAATGTCTATATATCACACGAATCGATCGGTTATCTGGCGGATCATTACGGGTTCAACCAGCATGGCGTATCCGGTATGAACAATGAAGAACCGACACAGCAGGAAGTGATCGATATCATCGAAGGTCTGAGAACCGACGGGTCGAAATATATTCTGATAGAACAGAACGTTTCTTCCAAAATCACGGATATCATCAAAGATGCCGGCGGACTGGAACTGCTCGAGTTCCACAATCTTTCGGTATTGACGGATGAAGATGACCCGGATACGGATTATCAGACATTGATGCAGCATAATATTGAAGTTCTGGATAAGGCGTTGAATGAGTATAACGCTGCTGAAGCGGAAAAGAATGAAACGGAAGCAAACAATCATAACCATGACCACACGACAGATGAAGATGTATATAACGGTTATTTTGACGACAAAGATGTCAAAGACCGTGAGCTGTCAGACTGGGAAGGGGAATGGCAGTCGGTCTATCCGTATCTGGAAGACGGCACATTGGATCCGGTATTCGAACATAAGGCGGAAGAGGGTGAAAAAACATCGGAAGAGTATAAGGAATACTACACGACAGGTTACAGAACTGATGTAGAAAAGATAGATATTTCGAAAGGGAAAATAACTTTCCATCAGGATGGGGAATCCCGGACCGGCGAATACAAATATGACGGCTATGAAATTCTTGAATACGAAGCGGGCAACAGGGGCGTAAGGTATTTATTCTCCCTGAAAGATCCTGAAAATCAGGAGGTACCACTGCCGCAGTACATCCAGTTCAGTGACCATGGCATCAGCCCGATGGAAAGCGATCATTTCCACATTTATATGGGAGATGATCATGAAGGGCTTCTTAAGGAAATGGAGCATTGGCCGACATATTATCCGGCGGGCTTGAGCGGTGATGAGATAATGGAAGAGATGCTGCACCATTAATTATATCCGGCATACAATCATTTGACTTTGAATCGGTGAGGCTTCATTCTGTAGTTTACTCTTATTATCAAAAGGAGCTGTCATTTTGATGGAGCAACATAATATGAAGCAGGCAGGCATTCTGAATACGCTCATGGTTGCAGTGGGGATACTGATTGCCGGCATATCGATGCTCACCGGCACGAATGTGGCACAGGCCGATGAAGCGGAAAATACGGAAACTGAAAGTGTGACCGAAACACTCGCCGAAGCGACACAGGCAATCTACATCGATGCGAATGTAACGAGCGATGTCGAAACAGGTGAAACGAAAGTGACGGGCGAAACCGTACCGGATGCAGAAGTGACCGTAATTTATCCAGGGGACGAGCAATTCACAGCCCGGGCGGATAATAAAGGCCAGTTCTCATTTGAAGAACTTCCCGAGCTCGAGGACGGGGACGAAGTCCAGGTGACATCGGAAAAAGACGGTCAGACATACGAAATTTTCTTCAACTATAAAAACAGTTAATAAATTAGGTTTATCAAAAATGGCTAATGTTAATGAAATCATTTGACATTTATGACAATTGCATTTAAAGTAGCTGCACAGTAGATATATGTGAATTTGCAAGCCGGGTGGGGGTTCCAGTCCTCACCCGGCTTTTTCATGTCAAAATTAAATAGTGTAAAATCACTTCAAACTTAAGTTGACGGATAATTCTGATAATTGTATCATTGGTATTAATTTAAGGGGAAAGGGGTTAATATATGGACAAAAAATTAAGACGGAAAGTACTGGTTGCCAGCCTGATCGGCTCATCGATCGAATGGTTTGATTTCTTTTTATATGCTGCGGTGGCAACCATCGTCTTCAACAGTCAGTTCTTTGTGACGGATGATCCGGTCGTTTCTACGCTGCTTGCGTATTTCGGTCTGGCATTATCTTTCTTCATCCGACCGTTCGGCGGCGTCATCTTCGGCCACATCGGGGATAGGGTCGGTCGTAAGAAAACATTGATCATCACGCTGAGCATGATGGGGGTTGCAACAGCATGTATCGGTCTGCTGCCTACATATGCCCAGATCGGGATTGCGGCACCGCTGCTTCTCATGCTGCTCAGGCTGATCCAGGGGCTCGGCATCGGCGGTGAGTGGGGCGGCGCACTGCTGCTCGCCACGGAATATGCGCCGAAGGAGCAGCGCGGATTCTTCGGCAGTGTGCCGCAGATGGGCATCACTATCGGGCTGGTGCTCGCCTATACGAGTTTCTTCATCTTGACGGGATTACTTTCAACGGAAGCATTTGCGGTATGGGGCTGGCGCATTCCGTTCGTGATGAGTTTATTCCTCGTTGGATTCGGGCTGTGGATCCGTAAAGATCTGGATGAAACACCGGCATTCCAGGAGGCGAAGAAGACACAGACAGTACAGAAGGTACCGCTCATCGAAACCTTCAAGCGTCATCCGAAAGAGGTGCTCATCACTTCTTGTGCGAAATTCGTTGAAACGGGACCCTTCTATATTTTCACGACATTCATCGTGGGATACGGAACAAGCCAGCTGGATGTATCATTCGAATTCATGATGATTGCAATCGTCATTGCAGCTGTACTGACGACGGTCATGATTCCGGTGATGGGAAGCCTGTCTGACAAAGTCGGGCGGCGCAGGATGTTCCTGCTCGGTTCGGCAGCGATGCTCATCTACGCCTTTCCGTACTTCCTGATCGTCAATACCCACCAGCCGGCACTCGTCATCATCGCGACGCTGATCGGTCTGACGGTCATCTGGCCGCCGATTACTGCGGTGCTTGGAACGATGTTCTCTGAAGCATTCTCAAGGGAAGTCAGATATACTGGAGTTACAATCGGTTATCAAATTGGAGCCGCACTCGCCGGCGGGACTGCACCGTTGATTGCGCAATTCCTGATGAACCAGTTCAACGGTTCGAGTGTGCCGGTTTCCCTGTACATCATACTGACTGCGGTCGTATCGATGGTTGCCGTATGGGCAATCCGGGGCGTCCAGGCGCAGGATCTCGAGTATCAGCGGGACAGGGATGCAGAGGAGCAGTTGAAAAAGCAGGTACATGGAGAGGCCGATGCAAAAGTTTAAAAGGAGATTATTATGATTACTCTTACAGATGAACAGATTCAGGAAAAATATTTGATCCGGCATGCGATTGATGATGTGAGGAATATATTGGAGGATTTCAGGAATGATTCCATCGTGCAGGCGGTCAGGACCGTACTGCCGGTGGATGATGAAAGCTCCATGCTTTACATGCCCTGCATCAGCAAAGCATCGGAAACCTCCATTATAAAGACAGTATCCATTTTTCCTGTGAATAAAGACCTGCCGACCACGCAGGGGAACATCCTGGTGACAGACCTCGCTGACGGTCAGCACAAGGCGACGATGGATGCTTCCTATCTGACACGGCTCCGGACAGGGGCGATGACGGCCATTGCGACAGATAAACTGGCACGGAAAGATGCGAAGATTTTAGGAGTCATCGGCACCGGCAACATGGCTTTCGAGCAGGTGCTCGGCGTTGCCGAAGTTCGCGGGATTGAACGCATTGTGCTGTTCAACCGTACAAGCAGCAAGGCTCATGATTTTGCGGACCGGCTGAAAGCATTCGGTGTGGATGCGGAATATGAAGTGGTCGAAGACGTCTCAGAAGTGGTGAAGGCTTCTGATGTCATCAATTGTGCCACGCAATCCACGGAACCGGTGTTTGACGGGAAAGATTTGAAAGCCGGTGTGCATATCAACGGTGTCGGCTCATTCAAACCATCCATGCGTGAAATGGACAACGACACAATCGCCAGTGCGCATCAGATTTACGTTGATGACCTGGAAGCAATCCAGGAAGAGGCCGGCGAGTTGATGCACGCGGTCGAGAGCGGCATCATGGCCTGGGAAGATGTGGGAGGATCGCTCGTCGATATATTTGACGGGGGATATCTGCGCAGCAGCGATGAGGAAATCACACTATATAAATGCGTTGGCGCAGGCTACTTCGACCTCGCAGTCGCAGGCGGGGTCATGAGGATGTTCGCCGGATAATAATGAGAAAAAGTGTAACACCGTGGGGGCGGTGTTGCACTTTTTTCGTTTCCGTCCGGATATGATAGTTAATGTACTTGGTTGCTGAGTATATTAATATTCATTTAAAAATTTTTCGATGATTACCGGGATACAAAAAGACCCGGGATAAAAACCCCGGGTCAGAACTTACTATATTAATTGTTTCTTCTTCTGAAGAATGTTGTTGCGAAAGCAGCAAGACCAGCCATGAGCAGAGCTGCAGCCGTAATAATAGTATTTTGGGATGCAATACCAGTGTTAGGGAGTACTTCAGCATCACCGGCTGCTTTTACAGTAGTGTTGTCGGAATCAATTTCATCTGCTGAAACCTGGGAGTCACTGCTGCCATCAGCTTCTTCTGAAGTTCCATTTCCATTGGAATCACTGCCGGATGCAACACCGTCAGTATCGTCAGATTCAGTTGGAGTAGCAGCAGCAGTACCTGTGTAAACGACTGCAAATTTACTGAAATCGTCAGTCGAGAAAGAAACGTTGTCATCATCGAATTCGAAAGTCAACGGCTCCAGACCATTATCGAAGTGGAGAACTTGTGCAACATCGCCGTTCACAGGGATTGTAACTGTTACATTGTTCTGAAGCTGATATTCTACTCCATTTTCATCCAGGATATGGATTTCATAAAGATCATGTTCAGCAGAGATTTCATCAGATTGTCCCATTGATTTTTTTAAAATATACTCATCCTTTATGTACTGAATCAATTATCCTCAATAATTCGACAATATTCAAATTAAGTACATATTTTCGACACTTGATGTTCACATTATTACTAATATATTACAAAGAAAATACTGTAAAACAAAGGGAAATTTTTAAATGTAAAGATTTGGTTAAGGGTTATAAAAATGACGTTTTTCATGTTATATTAATGATATCGGAAACCAATATTGAAAACCGATATTAAAAGCCCGGGAGGTGATTCATTGGAAGACAAAGTACTTAGAAAACTCTTTTTGGGGTTTATACACATTCACATCCTGCATCACGCAAAAGAAGAACCCATCTACGGTTCATGGATGGTGGAGGAACTGAAGTCGCACGGTTACAGCATCAGTGCGGGTACACTTTATCCAATTCTGCACACGATGGAATCTGATGGACTTTTGACCAGAGAGGACAGGAATGTTGAAGGAAAGATAAGGAAGTATTATTCAACCACCAAAAAAGGGGAGGAAATCTTCGACGAAGCACGCAGTAAAGCATATGAGCTTTTCAAAGAAATAAAAGACTGACTATTCTAGGAGATGAAAATGGGTAAAATAAAAAATCTACTCGAAATATTAACAGTATCAACGCGTCTGGGACTGTCATCATTCGGAGGACCGACGGCACACTTGGGTTACTTCCATGAGGAGTATGTACGTCGGAAGAAATGGATGGATGAAAAAAGCTATGCGGATCTCGTGGCGCTTGCCCAGTTCCTGCCGGGACCTGCGAGCAGTCAGGTCGGCATCGGAATCGGACTCATGCGCGGGGGCATCCTCGGCGGGCTGACTTCATTCATCGGGTTCACACTGCCATCGGTCATTGTGCTGATCGCATTCGCACTGCTTCTGACGAACTATGATGTGGCGGACGCCGGCTGGATCAGCGGCTTGAAAATAGTTGCCGTGGCAGTAGTGGCCCACGCAGTGATGGGAATGGCCAAAAAATTGGCACCGGATCTGAAACGAAAGGCTATCGTGCTGTTGGCACTGATCGGCACATTGATGTGGCAGACTGCATTTACGCAGGTTGGAGTGATCCTGATTGCTGCACTGATCGGGTTCCTGATCTATAGAAACGAGACCGATACAGACGACAAAGAAACTAAATTTCCGATTTCCAAAAAGATTGCTTCGGTATGTCTGATATTGTTCTTCACGCTGCTGTTCCTGCTTCCGGTCATCAAGGAAGTTACCGGCTCGTATTGGATAGCCGTTTTTGACAGCTTCTACCGTTCCGGTTCACTCGTGTTCGGAGGCGGCCACGTCGTCCTGCCATTGCTAGAGCAGGAGCTCGTGCCGAACGGCTGGGTCACTCAGGAGGAATTCCTGGCAGGATACGGCGCCACGCAGGCGGTTCCGGGACCTTTATTCACATTCGCAGCCTACCTGGGTGCAGTCATGAACGGCTGGTTCGGCGGACTGTTTGCGACAGCGGCCATCTTTTTACCGGCATTTCTGCTGATCGTCGGCGCACTCCCGTTCTGGGATGCTCTGCGCAGCAACAGAAAAGTGAAAGGCGCAATCATGGGTGTCAATGCAGCAGTTGTCGGTATTTTAATTTCAGCATTCTATACACCGATATGGACAAGTTCCATCGCAGAACCGATAGATTTCGCTCTGGCAGCAGTTCTGTTCAGCATGCTGGCATTTTGGAAACTGCCGCCATGGATCGTTGTTGTGACAGGCGCAGTTGGAGGAATATTGATTTCAATGATATAGGGCTTGATACAGTAGAAATACTTAAACTGATTTATGCAATGATGTATAATGGAGATATAAGAACAGCATCAATATCATCCAATTGATAGATCAAAGGGGAAATTTTTATGGACGTCATAGTGACGAGTTTGTTTGTGGAGGACCAGGACCGGGCGCTGGACTTTTATACCAACACGTTGGGTTTTGTGAAAAAGCATGACGAACCGGTGGGGGAATACAGGTGGATAGCACTGGTCTCTCCAAGAAATCAGGAGGGGACAGAGCTGCTTTTGGAACCCAATAACCATCCTGCTTCAAGGGAGTATCAGGAAAAAATCTATTCAGAAGGTATCCCGGCAACGATGTTCGGAGTCGATGACATCGAGGAAGAATATGAGCGGCTCAGGGATAAAGGGGTTAAATTTTCCATGGAACCCACTGAAGCAGGGGAAATGACGATTGCCATATTCGATGATACATGCGGAAACCTGATACAACTCATAGAACAATGAACACAAAAAGCGTATCCCGATCGGGATACGCTTTTTATATCTGCACTATTTCCTTTTCCTCAGTGGCAGGACCACAAACAGTACGGTGCACAGGAAGATGAGCAGGACAGCTGCAGGGAGCAGCACGTTCTCAAACGGCAGGTCCGCGCCTGAGAGGAAGCCGCCTTTTGTCTGGTCATCGGCTGCTATTTCTTCGGAAGTCTCTTCTTCAGATTCTTCATCTTCATCCCCGTCGCTGTCTTCGGCAGGGCCTGCAACACCGTCTCCCGGTACATTTTCAGAATCCCCGCCTTCTGTGACATCGAATGTGACGTCAAGCGCCTCGTCATCTGCATTGTATTTACCGACGTTCTCGTATACATCCACTATTGTGATATCCGCTAACTTTATTTTCTTGCCTGTAAGTTTTTCAGAGAGTTTGATTTCAGTCGATGCGACATAATTGCCTTCATCGTCCTGTTCGATTCCGGAGAGGTCCGTCGAGTAGACCTTTCCGTCTTCTTCCCCTTCAACAACAAAGTCCGCTGTAATGCCGATGATTTCACTTTCATCTGATGCAGTCACTTCGATGTTTGCAGTTTCGCCGGCCTTGTAGGCATCCTTGTCCGTCGTCACTTCAAGGAGTTCAGGCGGATCGGTTTCTGCTGCAGTGTCATTCATGATATCGAAGGAGACGCCAAAATCATACTGGTTGAAATACCCTTCATTGCCGTGTACATCGGACATGCCGACAAAGTTCAGATTGTAAGTGGCGTTCCCGGCATCCTCGGCAATGACGAATGTACCGACCCCGACATAGTTGCCGAGAGGGTTTTGTGTAATGTACATATTGTCCATACGGTAGGAATCATTCTCCGGCGTACCTTCCGAATCCGTAAAAACTGCCCACATCTGGTGGATTTCACTTTCATCCTCAGCCTCCACCGTCACGGTCACCGTATCACCAGGTGCATAAACATCCTTGTCCGCATACATCGTGATGAGGTTCGGCGGCCTGGTATCTTCAGGCACAGGACTGATGACTTCAAAGCCGGTATCGAAATTCATGTTGTCGTTGGAAATCGTGTTGTCGTTGCCTGCCTGGTCAGAAAGTGTGATGCCTGAGAGTGAATAGTTGGTGTCCGGCATCGCTTCGGGCAGCTGATATGTTGCCACGGCTCTGAAATAGCCATTTCCGAGATCCGTGAGATTGAAGCTTGAAATATCAATCGTAGTATTTTCGGTGTTTGAGACCTTTTGGAACGTCGCAGTGATTCCCGAGAGCACATAGCTGCTCGAACCTTCGATCGTCACCGTCACAATATCCCCTGGTTCAAATGACTGTCCCGAGACGGAAACAGCATTTATGTATGGTTGGGAATTAACGCCCGTGCCATCCGTGTTCCCCTCCTCAACCGGCGTTTCCAAGGATGCTTCAGGATTGGCCTGTCCACCGTCATTTTGCACGCCTTCCTCTACCGGTGATTCATTCGAAGGCACTTCATTGGATGGTTCTCCATTGTAGGGAACTTCATTCGAAGGCGCTTCATTGGACGGTTCACCGCTGTAGGGGACTTCATTTGAAGGCACTTCATTGGATGGTTCACCGTTGTAGGGGACTTCTTCTGTAGGAACGGTTTCAGGATTTACTTTGTCATAAGTTGCTTCCCCTCCAGTCGGATTCTGGCCTGTCCCATCATCCGCCGGCGTAAATTCCTGGGTAGTGCTTTCTTCGGTCGGATCTTCAGTCGTTGCCATGACATCATTCTGCGGTAGGAAGAGTGGCAGCGCGAGTGCAGCCATCAACAATTTTTGTGTGTTCTTTTTGAAATTCACTGTATCCAAGGGAAGCCCTCCTTTATATAGGGTAATGTATATTATTATTCCATTAAATGCATGCTTAATCAATATAATTTACACAATTTTGACAAAATTTTCTTGTGGCATTCATTCTGATGTTTTTTAAAGCCGGAGAGCGTTAGCAAGATGGAAGGAAGAAGGTTTCTAAAGGAGGATGGTTATGCGGTTTAATGAGGAATACTTGCGGGAGGTGAGAAACAGTACAGGCTTGCATATTATAAGGAAGTGAAGTATCACATGGGATCTTACGGATAAAAACAGGCTGCCCGTCATAAGGCAGCCTGCTGCAGTATATTCAATTATGAGTGGCTCATCAGGTCGCCGCCGTAGCGGACTTCTCTCACCCAGCCGTTATAGGTGATGAATTGAAGGTTCTGGTCGCCAATCTGATAGTAGTAGTATGCTGTTTCTCCCGGATCTGACGGTGCTGTATTCTCTGTTTCACCATATGCTTCAAACAGTTCGGCTGTACTTACTTCTCCGCTTTGGATCGGGAAGCTTACAGCGAACACTGTACCATCATAGCCCTGCATGATCTGCTGATCATACACTTGGAACATCCTGTGATTTTCCCCATGTTCTTCGAATGCTTCCGTACTGCCGTCTATGGTGTAGCCATTAATCGTGAAATTCTGATATTCGACCGCATTGATGAATGTCTGTTCGAGGAAGAAATCGCCCTGGCTGTTTTCAAGTCCTGTATAACCGTTATATTCATACCATGGTTCCTGGACCTGCTCCATTTCCATATCCTGTGCCTGTGCTTCGTTATTTGCCAATTGATCCGCTACTGCCGTTCCGCCGAGGATTACGCCGACTGCCAGTGCTCCAGAAGACAAAATGCGTGGCAATTTACGCATTTTAAATCCCTCCATAATTTTTGATGCGTTTTTGGCAAATTGATTTTACAAGTCCATAGTAACATAAATATAATTTTAAGTAAAATTACACAATGGAGAAATAAATTATACTAAGTGAATGGGGATTTCACAAGGAGGGGGCGTACGATCTAAGTCCGGAAACATTCAATTTGAAGACGCAGTTCGGTGAAGTGATGTACAGTTTCTGCAACAGTTTTGAGGATCAGGGAATTGAGCCGGAGATCATGCTGACTGCTCACTCTTAGATGTGAATGGCCGAAGGGTCCGGCGGGCTGATCTGTTAAACATCCTGCCGGGTAAGGAACATTCTGACGGACGACGGCAGCCATAACAGGCCGAGAATGATGATATGTACGATGTCCGTTGCGATGATGATTGGATATACTTCAGGTCCAGCCGCCCATGAAGAGATGCTGCCGAATGTTGCGGCAAGAAGCAGGGCGGTGAGTGCAATGCGTGCCCAACGGCGGCGCCTGAGTATCATGATTGTCAGCCAGACTGTCAGTCCGATGAACAGTGCGTGGATACTGACTGAGAATATTTTTACAGCACTGATGGCGAAACCCAGATCTCTGGTGGAGATGGCGGGCTCGTTTTTTAAAATCAGCGTCTTTACCAGACCTGCTTCCATCAGCATCATCAGCGGGAGCACAGCATATAGAATGACGAGGATGAATGACATCAAGGTGAACCAGCGCAGCGGTGCGGGCATGAATTTCATCTCCTTTTAATGAAAATTTCATATCACTTCAATCTTGCCCATTGCAATCGTGCTTCAAACAATGAATAATGGATATGATTAAATATAGTCCATGATGGAGGGGTCATATATGAGTAAGAAAGATATGCGGAAAGCGGTAGACGCTTACTTTGATGAGAAACTGCATATTTCTGATGAAACATCAGAAGCCATATTGGATAAGAATAATGCAGAAGGGCTGCCTTCGATCGAAGTCGCTTCGGCACACGGAAAGATGCTCTATCTGCTGGCGAAAATGAAAAATGCCAAGATGATTCTGGAAATCGGCACGCATGGCGGCTACAGTACGGTATGGCTGGCACGTGCATTGCCGGAAGGCGGCAGGCTGGCGACGTTTGAAGCGAAACAGAAACATGCCCGGGTTGCCGAAGAGAATATTGCGGCGGCAGGATACGCAGATAGAGTGGAAATATTTGAAGGTGATGCACTGAGGACATTGCGGGTGCTGAAAAAGCGGGACTATGAGCATTTTGATTTTATCTTCATCGATGCGAACAAAGACAATTATCCGGAGTATCTCGAAAAAGCGCTTGAGTTTTCGAAATCCGGTACGGTCATCGTAGCTGATAATGTCGTGCGGGAAGGCAAAATCATTGATGAGGAAACCGATAAGAAAAACATTCCTTATTTGAGGAAGTTCATTGATCTGCTGTCTGAAGATGACCGGGTCGAAGCGACGGCCATACAGACAATAGGAGCAAAGGGGCATGACGGCTTCCTGCTTGCCATGGTGAAATAGATATTGAGATTGAACGGAGAGTCCCGGGGCCTCTCCGTTTTTTCATGCCGTGGATTCTGCAGCAGTGAATGGTGCGATCAGGCAAGCTTTTATGGGCTGACGGTTTTTATTATACTGCGCAGGTTAGTTTTTTGAAGTCGCTTTAAGGGTAGATGACAAGTGCATATGAAATAAAAAAAGGAGATGCTTTTATTGGCACATTTTGATGCATTGGTGATCGGTTTTGGCAAAGCGGGCAAGACGCTTGCAGGAGACCTTGCCGGGCAGGGCAGGAAAGTGGCAATGATTGAAAAGGATCCGGAGATGTACGGCGGTACGTGCATTAACATCGCCTGCATACCGACGAAGCTGTTGAACCATGATGCACTGGCGGGTAAAAAATATCAAGAGGCGATTGAACGTAAAAATGACACGGTTGGCAAACTGCGTGATAAGAACTATCACAATCTGGCCGATCTTGAAAATGTTGTGGTGTATGACGCCAGTGCGAGATTTTTAAATGATTCGGAAGTGGAAATAGAGGGCAATGATGGCGGGAAAGCAATTTTGACGGCTGATGATATTTTCATAAATACAGGTGCGGAAAATGTGATGCCGCCGATTGACGGCGACTTGGATTCGGATAAAGTCTTTAATAGTACGACGATGATTGAGGAGAAGAGCCTTCCCGGAAAATTGGTCATTGTCGGCGGTGGTTATATCGGATTGGAGTTTGCAACGATGTATAATGCGTTCGGCTCTGAAGTGTCCGTAATCGTGCCGGATGACAGAATACTAGCTGATGAAGATGATGAAATTGCTGAAGCGGTCCGGACGACGATGGAAGACAGTGGGGTTGAATTTGTGTTCGGGCAACGTGCTGAAAAATTAGAGGATGCAGGTGACAGTGAGATTGAAGTGAAGCTTTCAAACGGTGCGGCACGTTCGTCGAATGCCGTCCTCATGGCGACCGGACGCAAACCGATGACGGAAGGGCTGGGTCTGGAAAACACTTCGGTCGAACTGGCTGATGACGGGAGCATCAAAGTGAATGATCATCTTCAGACAAGTGCTGATGGCATCTGGGCGATGGGTGATGTGAAAGGCGGTATGCAGTTCACGTACACATCGCTCGATGATTACCGCATTGTCAAAAGTAAGCTGTTTGATGATGGGGCGTACACTTATGACTCCCGTACGAATATCCATTATACGATGTTCGTCGATCCGCCGTATTCCAGAGTGGGCATGACGGCCGGTGAAGCGGTGGAAAAAGGGTTTGATGCCGCAGAAGGCAAAGTGCCGTTGGCCGAACATCCACGGGCGCATGTCAACGATGATCTGAGGGGACTTTTCAAAGTCGTGGTTGATAAAGGAAGCGGCGAAATACTAGGCGCCCATCTTTTCGGTGCAGGCTCGGAAGAACTGATCAACACGGTGAAGATGGCCATGGATCATGATATCCCCTACACGTCACTCCGCGACCAGATGTACAATCACCCGGTGATGAGCGAAATCTTCAACACTCTGTTCGATGTGTAAATAGTTACCGGTAGAGTCCGGGCTTCCCTTTGGGTATAATATACCTGAAGGGTTTTTTAATGGAAGAAAAACATGATCCCAAGCTTTACTTTTATATGTATGGTCATGTCTGCCGTCAGTCTGTTTCTGCTGGTTATCTGTTTTCCGACCGGTCTGATGCAGTGTCCGATGTATGGATCCGCCTGGCTCTGGATGGTTGTGGCGGCAAGTGTTCCATGGAAGCAGTGCAGCACTGACAGTTGAAAATAAACAGGTTCATCAGCAGTAGTAAACAGGGGATGGGAATCAAATGGAATTATATTATGAAGAAACAGGCACGCAGGATGCACCGGTCATCGTATTCCTGCATGGCATCGGTGCAGGCAGCTGGATGTGGTGGAATCAGATTGAGGCATTCAGTGACTACCGGTGCATCAATGTCGATCTGCCGGGGCACGGCAACAGTGTCGATGTACCATGGGTGTCGCTGGACGACACGGCGAGGAAAATCACCCACTTGATTGAAGAAAATTTTCCAGGAGAGAAAGTGCATATCGTCGGACTGTCACTCGGCGGCCATGTCGTGATGGAGATGATACTTAAATATCCCGGGCTGTTTGAAAGTGCGTTCATCAGCGGAATCACAGTCCGGCCGGTGATCAACTGGCTGACCGGTAAAATTCAGGTATATAGTTTCAGGAAGTTGAAAAACAATCCGGCGGCTGTTGATAAGCTGGGACGGGAACAATATAAGCTCAGTGGTGAGAAACTGGATTTATTCAAAAGGAATTTGGATAAAATGTCGATGGAAACATACAGTACAATCATTGATGAGGTTTTAAGGTTCAATATGAGTGACAGCTATCGGAAAGTCGAAGTTCCGCTGATGGTTACGGCGGGCGGAGATGAGTCCAAAAACATCAAAGCATCCGTTTATGAAGTGCCTAAGATGATGCCGAAAGCCTGTGGCGAGCTGATTACCGATGGTGGACACACCTGGAATCTAAGTATGCCGGACCGATTCAATGAAGAATGCAGAAATTGGATAGAAGGACATTCATAGAACGAGAAAAACGGCCATTGTGCATTTAGCATAATGGCCGTTTCGACGTATGTTGAAAATCTGACACCCAATTAAAAATTACAACGCTGGCTCTTTAATATGAAAAATCATCTCCCGGAGAATATCTGGTTCAGCCGATTAATTTTTTCTTCTGAAACACTGCTGTTAAAACTGCCGTCTTCCCTTACCCCTGTTCCGAAATGGATTGCTGAAGGTTTGACGGTATCACAAACCTCTTCTGCATTTTCAAGGTTTAGTCCGCCGCCCGGCATGACAGTGATTCCGGATTCTTTCCCCGAATAGACCAATAACTTCAATTGCTCAATATTATTTATGCTTGAACCCGCTCCGCCAGAAGTCAATACGGTGTTTATCTCGGAATAGCGGTTTAAAGTTCTCAAAGCTTCCATCTGATCTTCGATTTCATCAAATGCTTTATGGAATGTAACTTCCATATTTCCGGCAGCTGCAATCAATTTTTCCAAAGCAGAAATATCTACCAGCCCTTCCTTTGTAACTGCACCGATTACGATTCCGTTAGCACCGGCACTTTTCACAAATTCAATATCCAGTACCATCTGATCGATTTCATTTGCGGAATAACTGAAGGAATCATCATGGGGGCGGACCATGACGTTTACAGGGATACCGGATTCGCGGATTGCTTCCTGAATCAGCTCCCGGCCGGGTGTCAGTCCATCTTTATCCATCTCTTCGCACAACTCGATGCGGTCGACATCCATCTGATTCAACTCCCGGACATCTTTCAAAGTGGTCGCAATGACTTCTAAAAGCATTTTATCATCCTCTATTCTATAATGAAGGTATTGCTTACATTATAGCCGAGAGAACTTTATTGATAAATAAAAAGGAGTGGTTCCATGAAAAGGTTACTGGATTGTACAGCATCGGATTTCAAGAAATTGAATGGACAGGAATTGAAGCAGGCCATCAGAGCGAGCGAGGGAAGGACGATGCTGTCTGAGAATATGGCGACGGTGCCGCCGCTCTATCCTAATGTAACGAACTCGGAACTTGCAGCTTCATTCGGCGCGGACCTTTTACTGCTGAACATTTTTGATGTGTTCAATCCCGCGATTGCAGGGCTGGAAGGCGGTCAAGTTGTAGAAACTGTCAAGCATCTGACCGGCCGTCCGGTGGGTGTGAACCTGGAGCCGGTGGATTTGAATGCAGATAAATTGGAAAACCTGGATGAGCTGGCAACAGGCAGACAGGCGACGGAGGCTTCACTCAAAGAAGCGAAAAGTCTGGGATTTGATTTCATCTGCCTGACAGGAAATCCTAAAACCGGTGTGACTAATAAAGAAATTCTTGGGGCGATAAAGAAGTCACGGGAAATATTTGGGGATGAGGGCCTGATTATTGCAGGCAAGATGCACGGCGCCGGCGTTGCCGGTGAAACCGGCGGAGGAATCATCACAGAAGATGACCTGAAGCATTTCATCGAAGCAGGTGCGGATGTCATCCTCATGCCAACGCCGGGGACCGTGCCGGGAATCACACTTGAACAGACGGAAAAATATGTGAGGTACGTCCATTCAAAAGGGGCACTCGTGATGCTGACGATTGGTACAAGCCAGGAAGGGGCGGATGAATCGACAATCAGGCAGATTGCCCTGAACGCCAAAATGGCCGGTGCGGATATCCATCATATCGGCGACGCAGGATTCTACGGTATCGCTGTACCGGAAAATATTTTCACATATTCCATCGCAATACGGGGGAGACGCCATACATTCAGCCGGATGGCAGTATCGATAAACAGATAAGTGATAGACGGAAAATCATGATTAAATAATCAGGATTTTCCGTTTTTTAAAATTATTTTTGTAAGCGTATACTACCTACTTACTAATAGTGATTGGCTAATTTCAAATGTTCTTTTTTTCACAAATTGATTTGATTCAATTCCATATATTTGTTAGGTTAGTTTGGTAATTAAATTATCAGGAAAGAGTGGCAAAATAGACTTTTCTATTCTGATGGATGTAATTAAATTAATATAGTTGGAGGAATTGGATGAAAGAAAGAGCGAAATTAGATCACTTTGTTTTTTGGCCGGCAATTATTGTATTGCTCACATTAACGGTATTATTGATTGTATTTCAATCGTCTGCAGAGCCATTTTTGAATGGTATACTTTCTGCGATTAACACACGCATGGACTGGGTGTTCCAGTTCCTTACATTCGGATTGTTTATACTTTTGCTTTGGATAGCATTTGGTAAGTATGGAAAGGTGAAACTTGGCGAAGGCAAACCGGAATTCAGCAACTTCAGCTATGGTGCAATGCTGTTCTGTGCAGGTATGGGGACAAGCATCATGTTCTGGTCCATCATGGAGCCGATGTATTACTTCCAGGGACCCCCGTTCGGGTTTGAACCCGGCAGTGATACTGCTGCGGAGTGGTCTGTAGCTTACGGCATGTTCCATTGGGGTATTTCAGCATGGTGTATCTATGCATTCCCGACTCTTGTCATCGCATATTCATTCTTCATCAAAAGGAATAAATCGCTTAAAATAAGCCAGGCGGTTAAGGGTGCACTGGGTAAATATTCAGATGGCTACATCGGTCGTATTATCGACATCCTAGTAATATGGAGCCTTGTTGGCGGCCTTGGTACATCTCTGGGGCTCGGTGTACCGATGGTTTCAGCTGGAATCGGTCATTTACTCGGGATAGAACAATCCGTTTTCCTGAGCATCGTCATCATGGTAATCTGGACGATCATCTACATAACGAGTGCTTCTTTAGGGTTGTATAATGGTATCCGTAAATTGAGTAACCTGAACGTCTATCTTGCACTTGCTTTGGCGATTTTCGTTATTCTCGTAGGTCCTACCGGATTCATACTGACGTATTTTACAGACAGTTTCGGCATCATGTCCCAGAATTTCCTGAGGATGAGTTTCTATACGGATCCGATTACTGGCGGAGGGTTCCCTCAAGGCTGGACTGTGTTCTATTGGGCATGGTTCGCAGCAACTGCGCCGTTCATGGGATTATTCATCGCAAGAATCTCCAAAGGACGTTCCCTCAAAGGGCTCGTGCTCCATATTCTCGGATGGGGAACACTTGGCAGCTGGCTGTACTTTGCGGTGTTCGGTGGATATACGATGAACCTGCAGCAGACCGGAGAACTGGATGTTGTTGGCAGCATGGCCGAAGTCGGAGATGCTTCGACAATCATCAGGGTGCTTGAAACATTGCCATTCAGCTACATTGCGATCTTATTCTTTGTAGTATTAGGATTCATATTCCTGGCAACATCGCTGGATTCAGCGTCCTATATACTGGCTTCAACAGCTTCGAAATCACTCAAAGGTGGCCTCGAACCCCCAAGCTGGCATACGATTGTCTGGGGAATGATCATGGCACTGCTCTCAATATCACTGCTGCTCATCGGTGGATTGAGTGTCGTACAGACTTCAGCAGTGGTCGTTGCAATTCCGGTAGTGATTATTTATATACTCCTGATCATTTCGTTGTTTAGGTGGTTGAAAGAAGATTTTCCGATTAAAGAGGAGGAGCAGGAGTAAATGGGTGTTTTTGACGTAGATTATAATAAGATTCAGGAAAGAACAGATTTTCCTTATGAAGTGGAAGTCACGCATCACACATGGATTGAAATGTCTGATGGCACAAAACTGTCTGCCAAACTGTGGCAGCCTAAAAATATCGAAGGTAGAACAAAAGGTGCGGTATTTGAGCATCTGCCATACAGGAAAGATGAATTTACTGCACTGAGGGATGAAATCCGTCACAAGTATTTTGCAGGATGCGGATATACCTCCATCCGTGTGGATATAAGAGGAACTGGTGATTCCGAAGGCATCATCGAAGATGAGTATCCGAAGCAGGAGCAGGATGATGCGCTCGACGTCATCGCCTGGATAGAAAAACAGGACTGGTCCAATGGATCGGTCGCGATGATCGGTAAGTCATGGGGCGGTTTCAATGGACTCCAGCTTGCAGCGCTTCAGCCGAAGGCTCTGAAAACGATCATTACGCTGTGTTCGACAGATGACCGTTATGCAGATGATGTCCATTATAAAGGCGGCACTATGATGGCATCGGATATGCTCTGGTGGGCGTCCACAATGTTCGCTTATAACGCGCGTCCGCCGTTTCCAAGATTCGTGGGAGACAGATGGTACGACATGTGGCTGGAAAGAATGGAAGATACTCCGCCATTCGTCGAAGAATGGGTCAGTCACCAGTCACGGGATGACTACTGGAAACATGGATCTGTATGCGAGGATTACAGTGATATAAAAATACCCGTCCTCACAATGAGCGGATGGGCGGATGGCTATACGAATGCACTGTTCCGCCTGATGGACAATCTCGATGTCCCGAAGAAAGGTATCGTAGGACCTTGGGCGCATGAATTTCCGGACATGGCTATTCCAGGACCGCAGATGGGCTATCTTCAGGAAGTGACTGAGTGGCTGGATCGCTGGATGACTGATGAAGCGGATACAGCACATGAACATAAAGATGAATTCCTTGTCTATGTCCAGGATAGTGTAAAACCTGCGACGACTTATGAATACAGGGAGGGCAGATGGCTCAACCTGTATGATGAGAGACAAGAGCATGTTGATCTGTTAGAGAAGCTGCAGGGGGAAGAACAGTTGCTCAACCGGCAGCATCATGGACTTTATTCCGGTGTTTACTGCCCGTTTGGCCAGAAAGGCGATTTGCCGGATGATCAGACAATCGAAAATGCGCTCGCTGCATCATTTATGCTGGATGCACAAAAGGGTCCCATCAATATCGTAGGTCAGCCTGTGGCAAAACTCAAAGTGAAGGCTGATGCCAAGGAAGCGAATATCCATTTGAGAGTGACAGATGTTCATCCGACGGGTGAAAAGACTTTGGTGACCAAAGGACAACTCAATTTGAATCATTACAAGAGCCATGAGTTTCCGGAGGATTTACCGGTTGATGAATATATCAAAGTCGAAGTTCCACTTGATGTGATCGGATACCAAATACCAGAAGGGCATAGAATAGAAGTGTCTGTATCACCAACATACTGGCCGCAAATTTGGCCAGATAAGGAAATCGTTAATCTTACTGTGGATATGGATGAATCTGAACTTCTACTTCCATTGATCAACGATTTTAAAGAAGTCCGCCTGAAACATGAGCAGGCAGAAACGGCGTCACCTTTAGAGAAAATCATTCATCGGGAAGGTTCAAGAACGCGTAATGTCATCAAACAACTTACGACGAATGAATGGGTATTGGATGATTTTTCAGATGAAGGGCTGCGTACATTAACAGATCTTAATATTACGTACGGAACGACAAACCATAATGTTTATACAATAAAAGAGAACGATCCGCTTTCTGCCAAAGTGGAATGTGACTGGACAGTAACCGTCCAGGATGATGATATTAATACTGAGATGGAAACGAAAAGTGTCATGTCGTGTGACGATAGCTATTATTATTTAACCAATGAACTTGTAGCATATAATAATGGTGAAAAATGCTTCAGTAAGACATGGGAGAAAAAAGTTCCCAGATACTATACTTAATATTCCGGGATGGACTTGTGGTATTCGATATCACAAGTCCATTTTTCTAACTGATGTTGGAACAGGTAACATTATTTAATCCGGGATATAATCATTCATCATAAGTTTTTTGAACTATCAACACGAGTTGGGACAGTTAATCTTATGTATAAACGATGTTATAATAAGATTAACTTATGGTATAGGAAAGAGATGAAGTTTATTGAGCTATATCAGTCTTGTGTTTGTTGATGTTATCGTGCCGATTCTTATTTTGCTTGGTATCGGTGTGTTGCTCCAGAAGAAGTTCCAGTTCAGGCTGAGGCCGATTGCGAACCTTGTGACATATTGTTTCATGCCTGCAGCGGTTTTCATAAATATATATCATGCAGAGATAAATATTTCGCTGCTGGCACAGCTGCTCATCTATCTGGCGTTGTTCATCACCATTTTAATCATCATCGGAAATATATTGTCCAGGATGCTGAACCTGGATAGGAATAAACAGACTGTCCTTAAAAACAGTGTGTCACTGATGAACTCGGGAAACTACGGTCTGCCGGTCAGCCAGCTGGTATTCAGTGCACATCCGCTTGGTGTCTCAGTACAGATTATAGTGCTGGTCGTTCAGAACCTGCTGACTTACACATACGGTCTTTATAACTTGATTTCGACTTCGAAATCACTGGTGGAACTTTTAAGGGAATTGCTGAGACTGCCAATCATCCATGCGCTTTGGCTTGCGGCCCTGCTTAAAATATTCGATCTGCCCATTCCGAATTTCGCACTGGTTCCGATTGAACAGCTTGCCGGCGGTTTTGCTGCATTGGCACTGATCCTCTTAGGTATGCAGCTAGAGAGTATTCAGATCCGGACATTCCACAAAGTCATCGGGTGGGGTTTATTCGGCAGGCTGATCCTGGGGCCTGTGGTGGCTCTTGGTCTGATCTATCTTCTCGGTATGGAAGGTGTCATCGCCCAATCACTGCTCATTGCGAGTGCATTCCCGACATCGCGGAACACGGCAACCTTGGCACTGGAATATGATGTTGAGCCGGAACTCAGTGCTCAGGTGGTCCTTTATTCGACACTGCTGAGCAGTATCAGCGTCACATTCGTCATATATCTTGCGATGCATCTGTTTTAGGACCATCGAATGATATTTAATTAACTTCCCAACGGGTATAGAATCATTGAGTACTTCAAAAGGAGGAATGCAGTTTGAATCTCAAAGATAAGGTTGCGGTAATTACAGGCGGTGCTTCAGGAATCGGTTTTGCTTCTGCAAAGGCGTTTTTGGAGAAGAGTGCAAATGTCGTCATCGGCGATTATAATGAAGAAGCAGGCAAAAACGCGGAGAAAGAATTAAGTGAATACGGTGATGTCCTGTTTGTTGCAGCAGACGTATCAAAAGAAGAAGATGTTAAAAATCTCATTTCCCAGGCCGTTGAGAAATTCGGCAGGCTTGATGTGATGTTCAATAACGCAGGTATCGGCATCCAGGGAATGACGCATGAGCTTTCATATGAAGATTATAAAAAAGTCATCAACATCAATCAAGATGGCGTCTTCTTCGGTTCCAAACATGCCATTCCTGAAATGAAGAAGGCAGGCGGTGGCGCAATCATCAATACCGCTTCTATTCTGGGCAGTGTCGGGGAACCGACCGCATTTGCATACAATGCGTCCAAAGGGGCGGTCAATCTGATGACCAAATCTGTTGCACTGCAATATGCCCAGGATAGGATCAGGGTCAATGCTGTGGCACCCGGGTATGTAGAATCCGGCATGGTGAGTAAAGAAGCTCTGGGTGATTACTATGATAGTCTGGTTGGTAAACACCCAATCGGTAGGCTCGGAGAACCAGAAGAAATTGCACATGCAGTAATTTTCCTGGCTGAAAATGAATTTACAACAGGAACGACACTCCTTGTTGATGGTGGTTACACCGCACAATAACAGAAAAACAATGCTGCTCTGTGAAATGATCATTTCCGGAGTGGCATTTTTTTATTCAAATTTTTCACTTTATGATTGCCAACAAACTATATGCTGGAGTAATATAATCTTAAGTTTTTGAATAAAGATATTCTGGGCATAAAATAATCACTCTAAAGTAAAGAGGTATCGGATAATGTTGGATATTATAAAGCACCAGTGCACACCTAAAGGACAGTACACACTCGCCACGCGTTTTGGAAATATCATCCATACTGCTGGGATGACACCTACGGTGGATGGCATTCTTATTAAAAGAGGGAAGTTTATGGCAAGCCATTCAGAAAACACTTATATGCAGGTGGTGCAGCAGGCGGCCTGCAATGCATTATCCGCAGCCGAAAACGAAGTGAAGCCGGGTGAAGAAATTTCACAGGTGATCAATATGACCATCTATATCAATGCAGAAGAAAGGCTCAACAGCCACGCCCGCATCGCCGATTTTGCTTCAGCCTATCTGATGGAACAACTGGGGGAGCGGGGCATCGGCAGCAGGACGACCGTCGGTGTGAGTTCACTGCCTGGTGATGCACCGGTTGAAGTGCAGCTGATTGTAGGAGTGGAATAATAGAGAAAAGGACGGACAAATAAATTTTGTCCGTCCTTTTTAATGTTCGTATATTTGTTCACTCCGTTTCTTTCTTTTTCTATATAAAGAGAGGGTGACACCGATAATAATTAGAACAGCACCTGTAATTTCCGTAATTCTGACAGTACTCCCCAGGATCAATGCCGCACCCACCATCGCAACAAATGGTTCCATGTTCATCAGGAGTGATGCATTAGCTGCACCGACTTTGGGCATTTCCCTGTTCCAGATCATGTTGCTGAGCCCGTGCACGATGATCCCGCTGATGACGAGGAGTAGCCACATCGGCAGGCCGGCTTCAGCCACGCGTTCATAATCTGCAGCAGGGAGGAACGGAATCAGTACGGTCACACCGAAAATATTCGAAAGCAGTGTAATCTGTATGGCATTGATATATTTCGCCAGCCACTGGATGAGCACCATGAAAATGGCGAACGTCAGCATCGTCAAAATGATTACAGCCTCACCGATACCGAATATGATTGCACTGCCGTTATATGTACTTAGGATAACACCGGCCAGTGCCAGTAACGCTCCCAGCCAGAATTTCACACCGCGGCGTTCACTGAAGACGAGTAAAGTGATAATCGCCGTCATGATCGGCGCCAGTGCCAGGATAAGTGCTGAAGTCACGGGGTTCGCAGTGACAAGTCCTAGGAAGAACGTATACTGATTTGCAGCAATACCGATGATGCCTGAGATGATAATGACAATCCATACTTTTACCGGCACCCTGGGTACCGTGAAATATTTCGAGGCGAAAATCCAGAGGAATAGATTGATTGCAATCAGGCGTATGACAGTGATGCTGTAAGGGTCGAAGTGATCGACCAGCACTTTGCCGATGATGAAGTTGCTGCCCCAGATGAATACACACAGCAGCAGGATGGGATAGGTCAGCCATCTTTTTATATTTGGTGGTAATTTTAGATTAAATATACGCATGATTTCTATCTCCCGAATTGAAACTGATATATTTATGATAAGGGTGTAATGTTAGAATATCAAAAGGAATTTCAGGGTAATATTGATACAGTACAAGCAACTCCTGTCCTCTGGTCTCAACTTGAAAAGGCGGGAGTTCAATATTTATAAAAAGATTTAGATATTTTCATATCATATGAATCCCTCAACTCTATGATGGACGGCTTATTTATCATATTTCAAGTGTCGATGCAGCTGTGGTAATATATGTGATAATAGAATCGTTAGGATGTGTCTGTATGAGTATTGGTGTCATTTTGGATTTTGACGGAACAATCATCGACAGTGAAACGAATTTATACAATGCGATTAATAAGAATCTTACGGATCGGGGGCACAAACCGCTCGATATCGAGAGGTATAAGGAGTCGATCGGTACGGAGTCCGATGAACTGGACTCCTACATATTGGAAAGGATCGGCGACGCAGGCGTCCGTGCGATTGCGGAGGATCATCAGAAGACATGCCTGGAATTGGAATGCTATCCGCATATCCTGAAACTGATCAAGTACTGCCGTGAAAATAAAATCCCGATGTCGGTTGCGACGAGCAGCAGGCGGGAGTCCATCATTCCAATGCTTGAACACTTCGGCATCTACGATGATTTTGTCAGTGTCCGCGGCAAGGAGGATGTGGAGTTTGTGAAACCGGACCCGGAGCTTTACAGACTGGCGGGTGAGGATCTGGGAATCGACCCATCAAACATTTTTGCGGTCGAGGATACTGTGAACGGATCCCGGGCTGCCATCCGGGCCGGCATGAAAACAATCGTGATGACAAATGAGATGACCGGGGATATGGACTTCGGCCATGTGAAGTATTATGCGAAAGATATCAGTTACGAGGATATTATAGAAATACTGGAAAAAGAGAAAGAGAACATCTTGCAGTAGAAAAAAGTAAGAGGCAGAGGATCTGAATCCAGGTTCTCTGCCTTATTAAAATATGACTTTATTTGAAAATCCGGTCGACCGGTTCAATCTCTTTCTCTGTCAGATTTACTTCCAGCGACTTTAAGTTATTCAATACTTGCTCCGACCGTTTGGCTCCCGGGGATGATGCATGCATGCCTGCCCGATATATCAGCAATAGGAAAGAACACGATTGAGTGCAAAAATCCTGATAGGGGCCTTTTATCCCATCACAAAATCGTTCATTAGGGAACAGGGGCTTGAAATGGTAGAATAAAGGGAGCAATCCAAAGTGAAAGAAGGGTTAATATGAATCCGTTCGGATTTAATTTTGATAACACGTATGAGAAATTACCGGATAATTTTTATCATAGATCAGGTGCGACGCCGGTGGATTTTCCGGAAATCGTCGCTTTCAATGACTCTTTGGCAACGGCACTCGGCCTGGATGCCGACAGCCTCAACAAAAAAGAGGGAAAGCAGATTTTTGCCGGCAATCAGACGCCTGACGGGGCATCCGCGATATCGCAGGCGTATGCGGGCCACCAGTTCGGTAATCTGTCGATGCTGGGCGACGGCCGGGCAGTAATGATCGGGGAGCATGTGACCCCCGAAGGGGAAAGGTACGATATCCAGCTGAAGGGTTCCGGACGTACAGCATTCTCAAGGTCCGGTGACGGACGTGCACCGATCGGCCCCATGCTCCGTGAATATATAATCAGTGAAGCAATCCATGCGCTCGGTATCCCGACATCCAGAAGCCTTGCGGTGGTCACCAGTGGTGAAGGGGTGACGCGTGAGGAAATCCTGCCGGGCGGCATTTTGACGCGTGTGGCCAAAAGCCATCTCCGCGTCGGCACTTTTGAATATGCAGTGCGTACGGATGATGATACGGATGTAAAGACGTTGGCGGATTATGCGATTTCCCGTCATTACCCAGAGCTTGAAGCATTGGCGGAAACAGATAGATATATGGAGTTTTTGAATGCTGTCATCGACCGTCAGGCAAAGCTCCTGTCCCAATGGATGCTGGTGGGATTCATCCATGGTGTGATGAACACTGACAATATGACCATCAGCGGGGAGACGATCGATTACGGTCCGTGTGCGTTCATGGATGAATATCATCCGGCCACGGTATTCAGTTCCATCGATGTGAACGGACGTTATCAGTATCAGAACCAGCCGGCGATCGGCCAGTGGAATCTCGCGCGGTTTGCTGAGACTTTATTGACACTGATCGATGAAGACAAAGATACCGCAATCAAAAAGGCTCAGGATGCATTGTCCGATTACGGCAGGCTCTATGAAAGTTATTGGCTCGCCGGTATGCGGGAAAAAATCGGTATCAAAGATGAGTCTGATGATGACGAGGCATTCATAACTGAACTGCTTGATATGATGGTGGCAGCCGAAGCGGATTATACGCAGACATTCAGGTTGATGTCACTGGGGAAAGCAGAAGAGAGTGATGTGGCAAAAGCGGATGGATTCGATGCCTGGCATCAAAAATGGCAGCAGCGACTGGAAAGCCAGGATTCAGATGTGAAAGATGCCTATGAAAGCATGCGGGCCGTGAATCCGGCAGTCATACCGAGAAACCATCTGGTTGAGAAAGCATTGAACGAAGCGATGCATTACGGAGACTACAGCCATTTCAATGCATTGAATGATGTGCTGAAGAAACCGTTCGATGATTCACATGATGACATCTACAAAAAACCGCCGGAAGAGACGGAAGTTGTGCATCAGACATTCTGCGGCACATGATATGTATTTGAGCAGGGGCAGCAGCCCCTGTTCATTTTCTTTTTATGCTTTTAAATCAAAAAAACGGCTGCACGATGTACAGCCGAGTCATATTTAGGGAGGTAAAATGTTTGCATCACAAATGTGATGTAAACAAAATATAGTACCTCATCAGTGTAAAGTAAAGTAAATGCCATTATGGGAGATATGGCGGATTATAATACCGCTTCGATATCACCCATTATTTTAAGCGGGCTGGAAGGGAAGCATAGAACTGCGAGTCCCTGTTCTTCATATTCCTGATTATGTGCCTTGAATTCATCATATTGAACTCTGAGACCAAATTGGCTCGCAATGTTAACAATCAGCAACGGTGTGATTTCACTTTTTCCCAATTCATATGCTGCTCCATCTGCTCTGACGACATTGATTTCCATCAATTGATGGAAAAAGCGGCCTAATCATCCGCTCAGTGTATCATTCTGCCGGAACATCGATAACTGAAAAATGCTGCCCGGTTTTTGCTGGGCATGCCGCATTCTGTACAAACATATTTATAAGGGGCACCTTTATGATAACTTTTGACAATGTCATTGTGCCCGCACTTGTGGGGAACATTGAGCATCGACGTCTGTCCCTTCAGCATCAGCATATTGCTGATATCCTGTTTTGAATACTTCTCCATTGCTACTCCCTCCTTCATACCTCTTTGTCTGCCGTGTTCTACTGCCTTTAATAATTTTTATATCCATTTTTATGCGTTTTAATCATGACAAAAGGAAAAATTACAATTAAAACGTTTTCAGCAGGTGGATAAGGGTGACTCCATATATTATAAATAGTCGGAAAAAAGCATAAAAATAAATCGAAATATTCAGATAAAATAATTCCTGCGCCTGCATGTCTGTGCTATCATATGATGTAATAACAGGAATTTCACCACAGGGGGGACGGGCTATGACTGCAGAAATGATATTCGTTGCAGTAATGATTGTGATCATGCTGCTGTTGCTGCTGTTTGAAGTGTTGCGTGCTGACTTCACTGTATTCGCCTTTCTCGTCATCTTCCTGCTTACCGGTGTAATCTCCACGGAACAGGCACTCAGTGGTTTCTCAAATGTGGGGATGCTGACCGTGCTGCTTTTATTCATCGTGGCAGGAGCGATCCAGAAGCATGGAATCATAGAGAATTTCGTCAATAAAATTCTAAGGGACAGCAGTAATCCGAGGAAATCGATGTTAAAATTGCTTGCCCCGGTCGCTTTTGCCTCCGGATTTTTGAACAATACGCCGATTGTCGTCACACTGACACCGATCATAAAGGACTGGTGCCAGAAGAATGACATCTCTCCGTCCAAATTCCTGATTCCGCTGTCGTATATGACGATCCTCGGCGGTACGGTGACACTGATCGGTACATCTACGACACTGATCGTCCACGGACTGCTGATCCAGGCGGGACTTGAAGGCTTTTCATTCTTCCAGCTGGCTGTTGTCGGCATTCCCATCACCATTTTGGGCCTGACATACATTCTGACGGCCGGGTATTCTCTGCTTCCCAGTACTCTCGGGGCCAAGGAACAGATCCGCGAGGAAGTGAAGGAATTTCTGGCCGAGGCCGTCATAGAGAGGGATTTCGAGTATATCGGATCCCATATCATCGATGCCTCCACCAAATCATTCAAAAATGTATATATCATTGAAATCATCAGAGGGGACGAACGCATCTTTCCGGTGACACCGACGACAATCGTCAAAGAGGGGGACCAGCTGTTATTTTCAGGGACACTGAACACGATTGCCGAAATCCAGAAGCAGCGAGGGATCAATGTAAATACCGGGACCGATGCGACCCTTGAGAGTCTGAACTATGATGACAACCATCTTGTGGAAGCGGTGGTGTCGCATCAATCCTCCATGGTGGCGCATTCCCTGAAGACTTCGATGTTCAGGAATAAATACAACGCAGGCGTCATAGCAGTCCACCGTAATAATGAACGGATCAAGAGCCGTGTGGGGGACATCATCATGAAACCGGGAGACACTTTATTGATGCTCTGTGATAAAAGGTTCCTGGAGACCCATCTGCATTCATCCGATTTCTACGTCGTGACTTCAGTGACGCCGCCGGAATCGTTGAAACAGAACCGGGTCAAGGGTTGGATTGCAATTACTTTATTACTCGCCATGGTAAGTTCCGTCACTTTCGGACTGCTTACGATGTTTGAAGCGATGCTGATTGCTGTGATCATACTGCTTGCCTTCAAATTCATCGATGCAGAAGAGGCGTTCAGTTATATCCAGGTCAATGTGCTCCTCCTGATTGCCAGTGCATTCGGGGTCGGGGCAGCTCTGACCCAGTCGGGGCTTGCACACTTCATCGCTGAAAGCATGGTTGATTTCGGCAGGCCATTCGGTATTATCGGAATCATCGTCATTCTGTATCTGGTGACGAATATATTCACTGAACTGATTACCAACAGTGCATCCGCAGTGCTGATGTTCCCGATTGCGCTGGAAGTCTCGACACAGATGAACATGGATTATATAGGATTCATCGTGCTGATAGCTGTCGCAAGTTCTGCGAGTTTCATCACACCAATCGGCTACCAGACGAACCTCATCGTATATGGACCCGGCGGATATAAGTTTACGGATTATATAAAAGTCGGCGCACCTTTATCATTGCTCACCATGATGGCTGCAACAACCATCATCTATATGGTATGGTTCTAAATTAAAAACACGTTATACTGAAGGGGAAAGCGATCATTTCCCCTTTTAATCATGTCTGGAAGGAGCATCACTGAATGAGACTTGGAATTTTAGATCAGATGCCGCAGCCCAAAGGAAGATCGGCAGAGGAAACAGCGGAGCATACTATAGATATGGCTTGTCATGCGGAGGACCTCGGATATGAAAGTTATTGGTTTGCAGAGCATCATGCGACTAGAGGCATGGTGTCGAGTTCGCCTGAAATCATGATGGCAGCGGCGGCTGCCCGGACCCAGTCCATCAAGGTGGGCAGCGGAGGGATTCTGTTGCCGCAGTACAGTGCATATAAAGTGGCTGCACAAATATCTCAGCTGGAATCTTTATTCCCGGGAAGAATCGAAGCCGGGGTCGGCCGCTCGACCGGGGGCGGGGATTTTGTGCGGAAGCGGCTTGCAGATTTCAAAGCCAATCAGCTGGTGGACTATCCGGAGAAACTTGAAGATCTGGTCAAGTATCTTAATCGGGAAGGGAAGATCAGACCGGCACCGAGGACCACGGAGAAACCTGACCTGTATGCTTTGGGGTTGGGTGAGAACAGTGCAGAGCTGGCGGCAAAACTGGGCATCGGATACGTTTTTGGGCATTTCATCAAGCCGGCCAGGGGGGAAGCGGCATTTGAAACGTACCGGGCTGCTTTTGAACCCGGGCTGCTCCGGGCACCGAAATCCAAAGCGTGCGTGTTTGTCATCTGCGGAGAGGATGATGCGCACGCAGAACGGCTTGCAGCCAGCCAGCACGTGTGGCTTTTGAATGTGGAAAAAGGTTTGGACAGCCGGGTACCGGATGTTGACGAAGCGTTGCACCGTATGGACTCATTGAATGAGAAGGAAAAAGGAAAGGTTGAACAGAACAGAGAAAGGATGATCATCGGCGGACCCCAGACGGTCAAACAGCAACTGGATCACTACAGTGAACTTTACCAGTGTGACGACTGGCTCTTGCTGTGCAATCTGCATGACTGGGAAGAGAAGAAGAAATCGTTTGAGCGTGTGATTGGCTTGTATAAATGAGCGGAGGAATAAGAAAGCCCCAACCGGAATGGGTTGGGGCTTTCTTTGTCAGAAACCGTAAGAGGCTTCCTTCTCCTCTTTGATCTTCTGGTATGTTTCTGAAAGTGTGAGTGTATCTTCAACCAGACGGTCGATGCGGAAGTGGACATCATCATCGATAATCTCCTTACCGTCGAAATGCCGTTCTTCTATGAATACATAAGACTGCAGTACTTGGGCTTTCATATAACCGAGTATCGGTTTCAGCTGCTGCTCCGGGATCAGGAAGTGTTTGGAGGAACCGGCTGTCGCAAGCATGCTGACGGTCTTATCCCTGAATCCGTCCTGTGGAAGCAGGTCGAAGACGTTTTTCAGCGTGCCGGGAATGGAAGCCTGGAAAATAGGCGTGCCGATGACAATCGCGTCCGCATCCATGAGTGCTTTCGTGAGCCGGGCAGTGTCACCGTCATAATCCAGGAAATTGCGCCCGTCGCTGAACTGGATATCCAAATCCGCAAGGTCGAGCATTGTTACATTATGTCCGGTATGGTTTTTATTGAATGATGCTTTTACATATTCCATCGCAGTCCGTGTTTTGGAACCGACAACAGAACCGGATAGTAGTACGATGTTCATAAATGGTGCCTCCTATTTTTGCGTATGCTTTCTGATGGCCGGCAGTATTTCATTGCCGATAAGATCTATATTGCGTTTCAGCTTGTCGAAAGTGACGCCGCCGAAATCCATCTGTCCAATATATCTCTGATGGCCGAACACTTCATGCTGATAAAGGATCTTCTCAATGATTTCCTGAGGGCTTCCGACGTTCATGACATCTTTCGGATGTGCCCCCTGTGCAAAGTGCTGTTTGGGATATCCTCTGCCATTCGTGCGCATCATCCCTTCATTGATATGCGGATAGATTTCCTTCTGGGCCTGCTGGGTCGTTTCAGCAGGATAGAAGAATCCAGCGGTTGCGACGGGCAGATGGGCCGGGTCATGGCCATTTTCTGCAGCCGCCTGTCTGTATACATCAATGGAGTGTTTGAATGAAGAAACCGGTCCGCCGAGTGTGGCAAGGAACATCGGTACACCGGCACGACCGGCTTTCTCTGCACTGGCAGGCGGTCCGCCGACGGCTCTCCATATCGGCAGTGAGCCATGTTTGGGACGGGGGAGGATTTCGGCGTTTCGAAGCGGTTTTCTGAACTGGCCTTCCCAATTGACGATTTCATTTTCATTGATCATCCTGAGCAGATCGAACTTTTCTTCATAAAGCGATTCGTAGTCATGCAGGTCATAACCAAGCAGTTCAAAATTGCCGACACGTGATGCGCGTCCTGCGATGATTTCAGCCCGTCCGTCTGAAATGAGATCGATTGTCGCAAAGTCCTCGTATACGCGGACCGGATCGAGTGTACTGATGATTGTGGAAGAACTCGCGATTTTTATAGTGTCTGTCGCCTGTGCGATGGCACTGAGAACTACTGAATGTGCCTGCGTGGTGAAGTATTCCTGGTGGCTTTCTCCCACGGTAAAGAGATCGATGCCGGCCTGCTCGGCAAGTTTAGCCACTTCTATGATTTCCTTGATTCTCTGCTGGGCTGAGATCCGCTCTCCTGTGTGCGGGTTATGAAGGTGGTCTCCGAGTGTATAGAGTCCGAACTCGAGCCCTTTATTCTTATCGATTCTGTATTGCTCCATCTGCATTCATTCCTTTATAAAAGTAACTAACTATATTTTTATTATATAGTAGATGGCGCTGTCGTGCACCTACATCGGGCTCGGGCCTAAGTATGAATATTTTTCAATAAAAAACAGTGTACCCTCATTTTAAGAGTACACTGATCCAGCAGATCACTGGTAGGCATTTTTAACATGGTGCCACAGTTTGGATTGTTTCAAATATGATTTGGGTGCGAGGAATGTCACGGTCACTACACCCGGATTTCTACCAATATCGATGGAACCGTTGATGGTAGCCCGGTTCATCACTTCGGGCACGGTAATATTGAAGAGCTCAGCAGCCCGGTTCATGCCGTTCTCGGTGGCTGAATTCAAATCTGCGCCGGTACCGATGAATGAAACAGGATAGCTTTCCTCGATTTCCGCCATATTCCATTGATGGGCAAGCTGCTCTGCCTTTTTGATTTCGTCCGCTGTAAATGGTTTCGCAAGCGGTGGAAGATCCTCTGTCAGTGGCAGGAGTACCGGACCGGCAAGGTTCACATCTTTGATGACTTCCACCTGAAGGTCGGCAATTCCGGCTACATCTGTTGTATGGCCGGCGATTTCTCCGTTACCCTGCATGGCGTGCATATCTCCAAGATATACACCGCCGCCGGGCACTTTAACAGGACAGATCAGTGTCGCACCTTCCCGCACGCGGTTTACATCCATATGTCCGTCTGTACGGTCTTCGAGCTGTGCTTCTGTTAGAGAGTAATCATGGGGTGCATCGATGAGGAACTGGCCGAAATCCCCGGCGTTATGGGAATCGGGGAGTGCACGGGCGGGGGTGGTGCCCAACTGTCCCAGGAACGGGATGACGCGGGCCATAGCCCCGATGATGTCATGGGGGGCGAAAGTGACGACAGGATTCTGGATGGAATTTTCAGGAGTGCACATATACTTTTTACCTTCACGGGCAATGATTTCAGCATTTTCCCGGTTGAGTGTCAGGCCCACCGTCCGGTTTTTATCAAATGCCATCGTGTATGCATTGGTGAAAGTGAATGGTGTGACATCTTCGCCGCATTCCACGCAGCGCACCGCACCCTGGCCGATGCCCTCGACTTTGGATTTCGGATTTTTCGCCCCGCAGTTTGGACAGACACCGGCGACAAACGGATCCCCGGTGAACCTGCCTTCCATCGGTCTGTCGTTGCCTGAGGCGGTGGCATTGGATGTGACCCGTATGGAATTGATATGGATCGCAATCGCGTCACCCACTTCAGCACCTTCGACATAGACCGGTTTCGTCACTTCATGACCGCCTTTCAATTCAGGCGTAATCATCGGCCCCCAGCATCCCGGGGCTGTGTTAGCCACAATATGGCCGCCATCCTTTACTACGTAGCTCATTTCTTCGTCTGGATCTAATATTCCGTTGGTAAACGCATCAACAAATACAGTTTGCTTCGCTTCACGACTTGTCATTGGAATCCACTCCTTACGGATATATTAATGGTAACTCCATTTTATCATGATATGTAAGAAAGGGCTTTCATTATGCGTGTTGAACAGATATTATTACAGCCGGATCAGCTCATTGTCCAAAAGTTTAATTTCATTACAGAATATTTACAATTCCTTAAATGGATGTTCATATTCGCTTGTTATATTGTAATCAGCCTCAGATACACCTCCAGTAATCTGAAGGCCGTACAGGATTGTACTCCCATCCCTCTTGTAAGCCTTATATAAAATATTCCTGATTAAAGCACTGCCATGCCGGCAGTGCATTTTTTTATTTTAAAAACCTTCCACGGTCATCCTTGCAATCGGTGTGATGATCAATTGGGGGCCATTCTAAAGTCTGCTGAAAGGAGGAAGGTATTCCCCATCCTCCGACTTTTATTTGCAATGATAAATTAAAGATAGTAAAATTTCTGAAAATATGATACTGTTTTTTGATATATTAAGTTTATTTTTTAGGAGGTTTATTGTGAGCGATTCCAAAGTGAGAAAGTCATACGATAATCTATGGCGAGAATCAAAGAAAACAAAGTCATTACTGAAATTTTTCAGTGTGAACGAATCAAAGAAGCATGCTGAAAAAGGAAGCTATTCAACTCAGGGGGATGAAGGACCGGAGAAATCCTATAATCGCATGCAGCTGGTCGGTCTGATATTGGGGCCGCTCCTGTTCATATTGACACTACTGTTCCTTGAAACAGACGGCTTGGACAGTTCAGGTGTTTTCGTAGTAGCATCCACACTCTGGATTGCGACATGGTGGATTACAGAAGCGATTCCGATTCCGGCCACATCGCTGATGCCGCTGTTTTTATTCCCGTTGGGGGGAGTGATGGATTCCGGTACGACTACCAGTGCTTATGGTAATGATATCATTTTCCTGTTTCTAGGCGGGTTCCTGATCGCACTGGCCATGGAACGCTGGAACCTACATACACGGATTGCACTTTCCATCATCAACGCAATCGGCACAACAACAGCGACAATCCTTCTGGGCTTCATGATTGCCACAGGAATGCTGTCAATGTTCGTAAGTAACACCGCAGCAGTCATGATTATGATACCGATCGGCATGGCTATCATCAATGAAGCGAATGCACTGACAGAACCGGGACTTGAAGCCGACCTGAAGCTTTTTGAGAAATCATTGGTGCTTGGTATAGGCTATGCAGGTACGATCGGAGGACTCGGGACTCTGATTGGAACACCACCGCTCATCATCATGGCAGGGCAGTTGAAAGAGATATTCGACGTGGATCTGAGCTTTGCCCAGTGAATGTTGTTTGGGGTGCCGATCGTCATCTTATTCCTGGGGATTGCATGGGCTTACATGAACTACTTCGCATTCAGGCATGGTATGAAGGAACTGCCTGGAGGGCGTAAGATCATTACAGACGAGCTTGAAAAATTGGGTAAGATTTCAAGGGAAGAAATTCTCGTGCTCATCGTCTTCCTATTTGCTGCATTCATGTGGATTACACGCGGATTCATCTGGGAAAACATTGAAATGACATCTATGCTGACAGATGGTTCCATAGCAATGATGGCAGCAGTGATCCTGTTCCTGCTCCCTACAAAAAGAGGCTCAAAACGCATACTCGACTGGAAGGTCGCGAGAGACCTTCCATGGGGCGTGCTTCTGCTCTTCGGCGGAGGACTTGCACTGGCTGCAGCGATTGTAGAAACTGGCGTGGACCAGTGGCTCGGTGAGCTTCTGACACAGGTCGAAGGTATACACATTGTGCTCGTCATCACCATTGTCGCGTTGGTGATCCTGTTCCTGACGGAAATCACATCCAATACAGCAACAGCGACAATGATCATACCGGTGCTGGCAGGACTGGCCATCGCATTAGAAGTGCATCCACTCACACTGATGGTACCTGCAGCAATGGCGGCCAACTGTGCGTTCATGCTGCCTGTCGGAACACCGCCAAACGCCATCGTCTTCGGTACGAATTAAATCACCATCCAAGAGATGGCGAAAACAGGGTTTGCATTGAATGTCATTGCCGTCATTTTAATCGTGACATTTGTATATCTGCTGATGCCTTTTATATTCGGAATTGAACTGCTTAATTTCGGCGGTTAACGATATAATAGAAGAGACAGGCTCCGTGCATAATTTGCAGGGGGCCTGTTTTTTGACTGATGCTCCATAGTTCGCAGGCAGATAAGAGTGTTTAGCGGCCTGCGTTCGCTTACCCCTGGTGTAGTCCAGTCGTGCAGTGCTGCAACCCATAGCACTATTTTACGTTTACCTCCCATTCTGATAGGATATATACTATCAAATAAAGTAAGCATAATAGGGGAGTTAATACTAATCATGGTACAAAATAATACCGCTTTTAAACGTGAAGAGCTTGATAACACCATGTCGAAACGGTTCATCTGGGCGATTGCCTATGGATCAAGTATCGGCTGGGGAGCTTTCATCCTGCCGGGTGACTGGCTGATTTCTTCAGGCACACTCGGTTCGACATTGGGCATTACCATCGGTGGTCTGCTGATGCTGATCATTGCTGTGGCCTATGGTGCCCTGACAAGCAAGTTTCCGGTCTCAGGCGGGGAGTTCGCATTCAGCTATGTCGGTTTCGGAAGGAACATCAGCTTTATCGCCTCCTGGTTCCTGGCACTCGGTTACATATGTGTAGTCGCACTGAATGCCAGTGCATTCAGCTTATTGTTCAAGTTCATACTCCCTGATTTCCTGGAAGTCGGCTATCTATATTCCATCGCCGGCTGGGACGTCTATATCATGGAAGTACTGCTGACCTCAGCGATATTGATACTGTTTGCATTCATCAGCATCAAAGGCAGCGGACTCTCAGGCAATCTCCAATTCATCTTCTGCCTGTTCATGGGAGCCGTAGTGGTCACGCTGTTCATCAGATCATTCTTCGTCGGGGAATTCTCATTCGAGAACGCGAAACCTTTATTCAACAATGAAAGCGGTGTGTGGACGTCCATCATCCTGATTGTTGCCGTTGCCCCGTGGATGTATGTCGGATTTGATAATATCCCGCAGGCGGCGGAGGAATTCAAATTCAGTCCGGATAAGACATTCAAGCTGATCGTCTTTGGAATTATCGCATCCATCATCACATACGTGCTGATGATTCTTGTCACATCATGGATCTTTCCCGACCAGGAGGCGATCGGCGGTGCACTTTGGGTGACAGGTTCCGTCGTCCAGTCTTCAATGGGTGCTTTCGGAATGATACTGCTGGCGCTCGCGATATCGTTCGGCATATTTACAGGCCTCAATGGCTTCTTCATGTCATCATCGAGGCTCCTGTTTGCACTCGGACGTGCCCATTTCATCCCGTCCGCTTTTGCCAGACTGCATAAGAAGAATAAAACACCCTATGTTGCGGTGATTTTCGTAATGGTCGTCTGTCTTGCAGCCCCTTGGCTCGGCAGAACGGCGCTCAGCTGGATTGTGGATATGTCCTCGACCGGAGTTTCCGTGGCATTCCTGGCAACCAGTCTCGTCGCTGTGAAGTTCTTCATGGAAAAAGAGAATTATAATCTGCTTTATATCATCTTCGGTGGACTCGGAACAGTAATTTCCATCGTATTTCTAGTGCTGCTGCTGTATCCAAATTCACCGGCTGCACTTTCAACGCCGTCCTACATTGCCCTGGGTGCATGGGTGCTGCTCGGTGCAATATTCTTCATGTTCAAGTATAAGAAGTTGAACTCGATGTCTAAAAAAGAATTGGACTATCTGATTTTGAATAAAGAGAATGACTAGACAGAGAAGCCACCTGGATTTTTATTATCCGGGTGGTATTTTTATTCGATGACAACAGCCTCTTGAGCAATATAGTTCTTTTGTTAATATTACAATCATGTTACAATGAACCAAGATGTTTCGATTACCGTTACAATTTTCAATTTAGGGAGACGAAAATAGTGAAAGCGAAATTTCTGATATTCGCATCCATCTTTTTATGCGGCTGCGGCCAGGATGCGGCCCAAAGTGCAAAGCATGAGGATCTACAGGCAGATTCACCGAAGCTTATCACAATTAATCATTTCAGTTTGCCGTTGGATACATCAGGTAATCAGGAGAAGCTTGCAGGAGAAACCATTCTGTCCGATGACAGTAGGGAATATGCCAACCATGATCATGAAGAATCAAAAGATATATCCGTTGGTACAGCGATGAATACATACAGCACTGAAGAAGTGACTGGAATAGAAGGCCTGTCAGTGAAAGTGAATGAGATATATTCAGATATTTCCAGTATATGGAACACTACGTTTGTACCTATGTATAATCAATATACTACGTCCGGTATCAGTAATGACGATGTGGCAGAAACACTCGAGGTCATGCATGAAGAATATCAGGCACTCGAGCGGCAGGTCCAAGGCATTAAAACACCGGAGTACTTCACGCCGGATCATGTGGTTGAAGTCGAGGAATTGAAATCAGACCTGTCACTGGCGATTTCCAACCGCACACTCGCCCTGATCGAGTTTAAACTGATGAATGCCACTGAAAACGTCAAGATGCATTCCGAACTCCTCGATATCCACAAAAAGAACAGTCTTAAGTATATGGGCAGCGCAGAAGAGCATATGGAAACATTGGAAAATATGCAGACCGATGACCACTCCGCAGTAGACGAAGAACTCATAACAACAAAATAATGATTAAGCTTTGACCTTCCTGACGAAGGTCTTTTTTTGTTTAGTGATTAGGGGTGTGAGTAAAAATCTGTCCATAATAAAATGCCCGTTCTCCTTTGAGAACGGGCATGGGGTAGTGTAATAAAATAATTATTGGTTTTCTTCAGGATTTCCTTCTTCTTGGTTTTCTTCAGGATTTCCTTCTTCGCCGCCACCGAATTTATCCATGACGCTGTCACCTTTTTCTTTGGCGCTGTTCCATTTCTCATTATCACCGAGGTGCTCGTCCCCGTGTTGCTTGGCTGTGTCCCAGCCCTGTTGTACGTCTTCTTTGCTTGTGTTGTTTTTAAGATCGTTTACCTTATCTTTTGCCTTATCAAAAAGTCCACTCATAAAAAAACATCTCCTTTTCAGTGATATTTTTCCTTACCCACATAATCAAGCATGATAAACATGATATTCCCACTTTCGTTAAAATTTTTTTAAAAAATTTTAAAAAGACCGATATATAGAGGTTTTACAGCTTTGTTCAATTTATAAATTTTTGAAATGACAGACAGGATACTCCTGCCATAGGAGGCAGAGACGATTCTTATATGGGTAAAAAAAGCACCGGCCATAAAAATGGCGGTGCTCATGTTTCTCTATCATTTGTCCTTGAACATATCTTTACCTTTTTCTTTTACGTCATTCACAGCGTCTTTCACTTTGCCTTCTGTTTCCTGACGTTCGCCTTCGTTTTTAGTCTTTTCATCATTCAGCACATCACCAGCGGTTTTTTTAGCTTTACCGATCAATTCATCTTTTTTTCCGTTCTCTTCACTCATTACCGATCACCTCATCTCAAATTTGAAACAGTGGCATGCCTGTTTCCTAATTATATTAGTAATCTTTCCTGTGTTGGTTTTAGTCGTCGATGTTGTCTTGTTCCTGATACTCTTTTGGGAGCTTTTTCTGGCGTTTGTCGGATGACTAATCTTTAGACGAGATTCGAATCAGCTCCTTTTATAATAAATACCCATCCGTTTTTGCATGAAACATTCACCTGTGGGGTAGAGTAATTATAAAAAAAGGTGAGAATATGTATTTTATCAATTGTAAATTCAATGATACGTTCAGGGATTTTGACGTGTATAGGAAGCTGGGTATCGTAAGTGTGACGGGGAAAAGCAATGAGGATGCAATGATGGCGGTCGAACCCGGTGATATCATCGCCCTTTATTCGACACGCTACGGATATTTGGGAGCGGGCAGAGTTACGGAGGCAGCACGGCCGTTTGAAGAACTGGAAATGCATCAGGGTGGATTTCTGATTGAGCATGAATCCTATCCATTCAAAGAAATCAGGCGGATCAATCCTCACTTCGGGAAAGAGGAATACGCTCTTAGGATCGAGTGGCTGGCTCTTGTGCCGACACTCCAGGATGGTCTGTTGGATGACAATCTTTTTGTGGGAGAACAACCGGTTGAGCGTTTGAAAGACATGCATACTAAAGAGTGGCTGATTCAAACATTCGACCTGAATATCAATGCATGAAAAAAGACCCCTGGGGGTCTTTTTTATGATGCTTTCTGTTCGAACAGTGCTTCGCCTTGCGCGGTGAGTTCTATATTGGTGTAGTAGAAATCATAAGTGAACGGCGTCAGGATGATCAGGCCTTTCTGTTCCATCATATTCATATGGAAGTCGACGGTCCTGATATCGTATTCGGGCATGCTTGTATTTGGATAGTCGAACACATCGTGTTTGACGTTATATAGAATCTTATATTCAAGTTCTTCATCATATGAAAATTGCATCTCATCACTCCTGACATACAATTATAAGAACGCCTGTTCGTTTTGTCAAACGGCTTCATATGAATTTTTCATACAAAATGACTGCAAGCATGTTTAAAAATTGACGGGGCGTGGAAGATATATTGTGTAGAAAGAAAAAGACATTTCCAAAGGAGTGATGTATTGTGGCAAAAAAAGTAGCAGTAATCATGACGGACATGGTTGAAGATGTAGAATATACAAGCCCGGTGGAGGCGCTTGAAGCCGAAGGGCATGAAGTCGAGGTCATCTCCACCGAAGCTGGTGAAATCGAAGGCAAACAGGGCGGCAAATTCAAAGCCGACAAATCTATTGCCGACGTGAATGCGGACGATTATGATGCGATTCTGATTCCGGGCGGATTTTCTCCGGATCTCCTGCGTTCAGATGAAGAGGGACGTTTCGGCAAGTTTGCAGCGCACTTCCTGCAAAATGACAAACCGACATTTGCAATCTGCCACGGTCCTCAGGTATTGATTGATACGGACCTTGTGAACGACCGTAACATGACCTCATTCCGTTCAGTGAGGAAGGACCTTGAAAACGCGGGTGCCAAAGTACAGGATGCATCCGTCGTTGTCTGCAGCAATCTCGTAACCAGCCGTACTCCTGACGACCTGCCGGACTTCAACGCTGAAATCAAGAAGCAGCTGGCTTAAAATATATGAAAATAAAAACTGGCACCGGACAATAGTCCCGGTGCTTTTTTAATGTGCTGGATGTCCTTTGTATGATTCATCAAAAAGACTCTGGATAAATGTTAAAATGTCCAGAGTCTTCCGTGATTAATATTTATTCGACTGTGATTGTTCTCGCTTTGGCATGGGGATCACCGAAATGATCGAACACTGCATAAGCGATAGTGTATTCGCCCGGTTCATCAGTGTTCACTTCACCGGAAATATACAGTTCATTCGTAATTTCACTGCCGTCCACGTCTATGACCTGGACGTCTTTTTTCGGATTGAATTCGTCCCCCTGCTGGATGGTAACATCATCCAGTCCGAGGAAAGTGATGCTGGATGAACTTTCAGAATCGGAATTTTCCCCGGAGCCATCCTCAGACAGCTGTTCTTCTGTCGGCGGAACTAACGGTACCGGATCGCTTGCCGCATTGGAGACTTGTATTTTGCGTGTGTATTCGTACCAGTTGCCGTTTGAGTTTTCCACTCTGTAGGAAACGGTGTAGTTGCCGGCCTTGCTTGTATCGACATTATTGCTGGTCACTTCTATTTTATCTGTGATATTGCCATCCGTGCTGTCGACGGCATAGACGCCCGCAAGCGGGTCGAAATTTCCGCCAACTTTCACATTGTAGGCTGCGGTGCCTTTCAATGCAGGGATGCTGCCGCTGTGTGCCGCAATTTCTTCTTCCATCGTCGGCCCTTCATAGTCGGCGTATTTAGAATCTGCACTGTCTTTTGATTCGGCGACTTCTTCTGTTTCAATGCTTTTATCAATAAAATCACCGGTAATCGGTGCGGCAGGGAGCAGGCCTGCCATAATTTTCAATATCGTATTTGAATCCATCTTCATCACCCCGGAATTCCGCTTGGAATAATATCTTTTAATGTATAGTTATCAAGTACTTCAAGGTAGGCTTTGAGTGCATCATTCAGTATGAAACGGAGACTGCATACCGGTGTCAGTACACATTGGTTATTTTCAGCATTGAAACACTCGGCCATATGGAAATTGTCCTCAGTATTGCGGACGACTTCGCCTATATTCAATGCTTCCGGTTTATAGTTTAGCATAATCCCGCCACCGCGACCACGCAGTGTCTTTACGTAACCGAGCTTCGCAAGGTGGTGGACGACTTTGGTCAGATGATTTTTAGATATGTAATAAAAACCGGCAATTTCATCTATCTGGACTTTTTCCCCCGGCTCGCGCATACCCAGATACATGAGCACACGGAGGGAGTAGTCAGTATATAAAGTGAGTCTCATCCTGATCATCTCCTTTAAGAGATTATACACACATTCAACATATAAATAAATCTCTTAGACCTATGAAAGCGATTTTGTGAACAATATGTGAAAAATATATCATATCTATTGAAAAAGTAAACGTACACCTTTATCCTAAAGATGTATTAAAAATATATCTTTAATAAAAGGGGCTTGAACACATGATTGCTGAAGCTAAAAAACAAATTATCAAAGAAACGGTACCGGTTCTGGAGGAACACGGCACTGACATTACGACAGTTTTCTACAAAAGAATGTTTGAAGCACACCCTGAACTACTCAATATTTTCAATAAGACGAACCAGAAGGTCGGGGATCAGCCTAAAGCACTCGCAATGACCGTGCTTGCTGCTGCAAGACATATTGAAGATATCGAAACGATCGTACCTGCAGTAATGGGCATTGCACATAAGCACCGTGCACTGGATGTTAGACCGGAACATTATCCGATTGTCGGTAAATATCTTCTCGAGGCCATCGGGGAAGTGCTCGGCGATGCTGCGACACCTGAGATCATCGATGCATGGGGTGAATACTACGGGAAGATCGCTGACGTATTCATCGGCATTGAAAAAGAGATGTACGAGTCAGCTGCATGGGAAGGGTTCAAACCTTTCGTCGTCAAGAAGAAGGAAAACGTGACACCGGATATCGTAAGATTTACAGTCGATTCAGAAGACGTGGATAAATCATTCACTGCAGGTCAGTACATTACAGTCAAAGTGAATCCTGAAGGGTACGGAAATACAGCACTTCGCCACTATTCCATCTGCTCAAATGACGCTTCTGACGGCATTACGTTCGCAGTGAAACGTGAAGCGATCAAAGGTAAGGAAGGCATCGTTTCCAACTATATGCATGACAGCATCAATGAAGGGGATGCGCTGTTCATGTCTGCGCCGGCCGGCGACTTCAAAGTGGAAGAAGATCACGATAAGCTGCTCTTCATCGCAGGCGGTGTCGGAGCGACTCCGGTGATGTCGATGGCTGAAGACGCTGTAGCCAAAGGCAAGGATGTAAAATATGTATACAGCTGCATCAATAAGGATCATCAGCCGTTCAAAGATCAGATGGCCGGTATCGAAGAAAAGGGTGCAGACCTTAAAGTGAAGTTCAGTGAAACGGAAGGTTTCCTGAACAAAGAGGACTTCGCAGGCAATGAAGACCGCCAGATCTACATCTGCGGCTCCATGGGATTCATGGGAACGATGATGAAGGAACTGAAGGAAATGGGTATTGAGGATAGCCAAATCCACTTTGAACCGTTCGGTCCGAAGATGAGCCTTGGCGCGTAAAATGGAATATGGTCCGACTGTAACGTCCACCGCATGGCGCGGTGGGCGTTTTTTCAGTATTTGGGGGAATAGGGCAGGGTGGGATTTTTATTCCTAAAGTGTTTATATTATGTTTATATTGATGTGATAGAGTTTTTTACAGAGGAGTTGGGACCGATGAATAAAGTGATGGTGGTCGAGGATGATGTGAACATCCGGAACCTGGTCGTCCTTTACTTGAAGAAAAATGGATATGAAGTGTCTGATTTCGATGATGCTGAGGACGCGCTTGAATATTTGGAGGATGAGGAAGTGGATATTGCGGTCGTGGATGTGATGATGCCGGGCATGAACGGCTTTGAGCTGACGGAAATATTGAGCCGCGACCTTGAGACTCCGGTGATTCTGCTGACGGCCAAAGGGCAGCTGGATGATAAGGAGCAGGGGTTCCTTGCGGGGGCGGAGGATTATATCGTGAAGCCGTTTGAACCGAAGGAATTGCTGTTCAGGATCCGTGCGGTGTTAAAACGTTCGGCCCCTGCGTCAGAAACGAAGCTGTCTTTTGCAGGGATGACGCTCGACCGGGAGCATTATGAAATTGAAGTGGCAAACCGGACGCACATATTGCCGGTCAAGGAGCTTGAAATGCTGGCATGTCTTATTGAACGGCCGGAAAAAGTGGTGACGCGCGAGTACATAGCTGAAAGTGTATGGGGAGATGCCGAGACGAGTACATTTACAATCAATACCCATATGAATCGTCTGCGTCAGAAACTTGATAAATTCCAGGCGGATGTCAGGGTGCTGACGGTACGCGGGGTCGGCTACCGTCTGGAGCGGCATGAAACGGGGCAGGAAACATGATGAATACACTGTTTAAGCGGTTTACAGCTGCACTGCTGACTATCGTAACAGTCAGTCTCATCATTTCATTGCTTGCTTCCAATATACTCTATGCGTTCTATTCGAAACCGAAGATGAATGAACAGATGCTCCAGACGGCTGAACAGTTGAAAGGGGTTCTGGAGCAGGAAGACCCGGATGGCGCGGGACTCAGCGCTGCGATGGAAACTTTGAATGCACTGGATTATCAGATGGTGCTGGTATCCGGTGCGAGTCAGAGTGAAGCGGGTGAAGAAAGTGTTTCCGAAGGGGAAGTCACCCTTACGGAAGGGCCGTTCAACGGGGAGTATGCTGCACATTTTGCAGGCGCGCCTTTTGAGCGGACCAAGATGGATATTTCCACGCTGAATGCTGTTCTATCCGGTGATGTTTACGAAGGCGAGGACGCGGCGACGGCCAATTGGTTCATGATGGGACACTTTATGAACGATGTGCGGAATACTGTCGGTGTCCCCGTCGTGATTGATGGTGAGGAGCACGCGCTGTTCATCAAACAGGACAGCAGCCTGATGTTCAGTGAATTCCATTTCATCCTGCTTGTATTCTTTGTGACCGTGGTGTTCGTAAGCCTTATATTCATCATTATCATGAGCCGCCATCTGACGGAACCGCTGGGCCGTCTGCGTACGGCTGCGAATGAAATCCGGAAGGAGAACTTCGATTATGAGATAGCGCCGGAAACGTACAGCAGGGATGAAATCGGACAGCTTGCGGGCAGCCTGGATGCGATGAAGGGACAGCTTGAACAGAATCACAGGCTGCGCCAGAAATTCATCAGTGACGTGACGCATGACCTCCAGTCGCCGCTGCTCAATATCCAAGGGTATGCGAAACTGCTTGAAGACGGCGAGATGCAGGGTGAGGATGCGCGGGAAGCTGCCTCGGTCGTGCACTCGGAAGCGAAGCGGCTGTCATCACTGGCGAGGCAGCTGATGCTGCTCAACAAATTTGACCAGCAGTCCTATGAGGTGAAAAAAGCCCCGGTTCAGCTGGATGCACAAATCCGTGAAGTCGTCCGTGTATTCCGCTGGCGGCTGGATGAATCCGGCATGGATCTTTCATACTCACTTGATGATGCTGTAATAGAATCGGATCGTGATCTCCTGTGGAATATATGGGACAATCTCGTATCGAATGCTGTAAAATATTCCAGTGAAGGCGACGAAATCATTGTGAGTCTGGAGGATAAAGGGCAGCATGTCGAAGTCAGTGTACGCGACACTGGTGCAGGCATCCGCGGTGATGATCTGGAAATGATCTTCGACCGCTTCTACCGGGTCGATGCCGCCCGTTCAAGTGAAGGTTCCGGTCTGGGACTTGCGATTGTCAGGGAAACTGTGGATATGCTCGGTGGTACGATTGAAGTGGACAGTGTGTTTGGCGAAGGGACCAGATTTACGGTGAAGCTTTGGAAATAATCCGGCTCCCGGGTGCTTATATGGCGTGGTGGTGTTTTACCGGCGCCGGGAATTTTATTTTAAAAAATGGAGGAATTATGAGAAATGGAAAGAAAATGGGGAATTAATCTAATCAGAATTGCATCATTATTCGGTCTGCTCGGTGTGTTCATCGGGTCGCAGATGGCTGGGGAGATGGATTATGCCATGCGGCCGATCCACACGCACATTCTGCTGGTGGGCTGGCTGTCGATGTTTGCATGGGGGATCTTCTACAGTGTGTATACGGTGACGAAGCCGATGCTGGTGAACATCCAATGTGTGCTGGGGCTGCTCGGTGCGGTGCTGCTGACGAGTGGAATGTACTTCTATATGGTGAATCCGTTTGGATTTAACGAGACTTTCACGATTGTATATTTCATCATCGGCGGCAGTATTACGTTGATCGCCTTCCTGTTGTTCGTTGTTGTGACATTCTTTGTTGAAAAGGGAAAATAATGGATTGAACCCACTTTTGATATGAAAAGTGGGTTTTTTCATTTACGTGAAGGCATGGTATGATATGTGAGGAATCGGGAAGGAGTGTGGCATCATTTTAGCGTATATCATTTTAATCATCGGTTTTGTCCTGCTTATCAAAGGGGCGGATTATTTTGTTGAAGGGGCATCGAATATTGCCGTGAAACTGAGTATATCTCCTTTGCTTGTGGGCCTGACCATCGTTGCGTTCGGTACGAGTTCACCGGAGGCGACAGTCAGCATCCTGGCGGCACTTGAGAATAATGCCGGCATGGTGCTCGGTAACATCATCGGCAGCAACATCTTCAACATCACAGTTGTTCTCGGTATAACAGCTATGATCGCACCGCTCACTGTCCAGAACGAGACGGTCAGAAAGGAAATACCATTTTCATTGCTTGCAGGTATCGTGCTGATTGTTCTGATGGCGGATGTGGCACTCGAAGGTGCTGCGGGGAATCTTGTCTCACGCGGGGACGGCCTGATCATACTATTATTCTTTGGCGTCTTTTTATATTATGTGTTTGAAATGGCATTGAAGAACCGTGCCAAATCGGATGACAATGTAAATGCAGATATCGGATCCTCCTGGATGCGGAATATCATATTCACAGTCGGCGGGCTGGCGGCGATCATCTTCGGCGGCCGGCTTGTCGTGGACAGTGCGACAGAGATTGCGCTCTCACTCGGCATGAGTGAAACGCTCGTCGGTTTGACGATTGTGGCCATCGGCACATCGTTGCCCGAACTGATCACTTCTGTCACTGCTGCACTTAAAAAGAAGGGGGACATCGCAATCGGAAACGCAGTGGGCAGCAGCATATTCAACATATTCTTCGTTGCCGGAAGTGCTTCGATGGTTGCTCCCCTTGCCCTGGATGCAAAGATATTCACGGACACATGGATCATGATCCTGCTGACGGTCCTGCTGCTGATCTTCTCGAGGACGCGTTACAGCATCGGACGCATAGAGGGATCGGTACTGGTCGTAGCGTACATCGTGTACCTTGTATATATCATTATCAGAAACTGATTATTTCCTGGATCAGGCAGTCCATTGACAGCGTGGATGAAACAGGAAGAAAGAATATAATTAAATATTCTTATATGAATTAAATGAACGATTTCTATGAACAAAAAACAAATTCTCCCTTTCTCTATATGTATAGAGAAAGGTTTTTTTAATTCATAGGAGGGAATCTATTTGTGAAAGAAAACTTTAAAGCATCAGTGGCCGGAGAGCCTGGCGGCATTTTATCCGGTGTATGATAATAAACGTCCACGTCAAAATAAAAAACCACACCCTGTCATAAAAGGTGTGGCTTCATTAAAATCAGCGGATTATTCTATTCCATTATGCCATTTGGCTGCGAGGAGTGTGTTGTTCAGCACCATTGTGATTGTCAATGGGCCGACGCCGCCCGGTACGGGTGTGATCCAGCCTGCTTTTTCTTTGGCGGCTTCGAAGTCGACGTCGCCGACGAGTTTGTCGCCCACCATCGTGTTGCCGACATCGATGACGATTGCACCGTCTTTGATATGTTCGGCTTTGACGAGACCCGGAGAGCCGACGGCACTGACGATGACGTCAAATTCATTCAATCGTTCGACCATGTCGCGGGTGCGTGAGTGCATCAACGTAACGGTTGCATTTTCATTGGTGAGAAGTTTCGCGACCGGCTGGCCTACGATATGTGACCGTCCGATAACAGCGACATCCTTTCCTTCAAGGGAGCCTGTATGCTTCAGCAGTTCCATGATGCCGAGCGGTGTACACGGTACGAATGTGCGCTGTCCTGTGTACAGGCGGCCGATGTTCACCGGGCTGAAGCCGTCGACGTCTTTATGCGGTGCAATGGATTCGAGGACTTTGTCTTCGCTGACCTGTTCCGGAAGCGGTACCTGTACAAGGATTCCGTTAACACTGTCGTCATTATTCAGACGGTCCAGCACTTCCAGCACTTCATCTTCAGTCACATCTTCATCCAGGTGCACGATGTCCGAAGTCATGCCGATCTTTTCAGCGGCTTTATTTTTGGACCGTACATAGCTGAGAGAAGCACCGTCATTGCCGGCGATGACGACTGTCAAGTTTGGAGTGATGCCATTTTCCTTCAGTTTTTCAACTTCTGCTGCGAGTCCGGCACGATAATCTTTGGCGATTTCACGGCCGTTTAACAAATTTGCTGTCATTTCCATTCTCCTATCATAAAAATTTTACCTATTCCCATTATCCATAACTTGCCTGAAAATTTCCACAGTGAATCACAATATGTTCATCAGGTCATACTAATAAAGTTCATGAACCAAAAACACATAAAAGGCAAACTTACACAAAAATACATAAAATCGGGTCAAAAGACGAACTTAACCCCTTTTTAATCATCCTCATCGTTCGTAAACACATACAATAAAATAATATAATTTTAAAATGTTCGTTTTTAAGTTGAATAACCCCCTATCAATTGTTAAACTAAGCATGAGTTGAAAACAATCCAATTTCAAAGCGAGGTTATACTATTATGACTGTTGGAGTAATCATGGGCAGTTCTTCCGATTGGCCGACGATGAAGCACGCATGCGAGATGCTGGACCAATTTGATATTCCCTACGAGAAAAAAGTGGTGAGCGCCCATCGCACACCTGAGATGATGGTGGATTATGCAAAGCATGCCAAAGAAAACGGCATCGATGTCATCATTGCAGGTGCCGGCGGGGCTGCCCACCTTCCCGGAATGGTGGCTTCATTGACGAATGTGCCGGTCATCGGCATACCGATCGAATCGAAAGCGCTGCAGGGCATGGATTCTTTATTATCCATCGCACAGATGCCGGGCGGCATTCCGGTTGCTACGACGGCAATCGGCACTGCAGGCAGCAAAAATGCCGGCATTCTGGCAGCACGGATGCTTGCGGTGAATTCAGCGGAACTCTATGAGAAACTGAACGACTACACGAAATCATTAGAAGATAGAGTGGAGGAGATGCAGAATGACCTCAGCTAAACTGGCACCAGGTGCAACCATAGGCATCATCGGCGGCGGACAGCTCGGAAAGATGATGGCGCAGTCGGCTCTGCGCATGGGCTATAAAGTCGCGGTGCTGGACCCGTCAGCGGATGCACCAGCCAAAGCAACGAGCCACACGTTCATCAATGCGGATTTCAGCGATCTGGACGCATTGAAAAAATTGTGCAGCATGTCCGACGTCATCACCTACGAATTTGAAAATATCAATGCGGAAATACTGCATACGCTCGTTGATGACTATCATGTACCGCAGGGGGCCAAAACAGTATTGACGCTGCAGAACCGTGAAACGGAAAAACAGACAATCAAGGCATCCGGAGCAAAGATCGTCCCTTATGAAAAGGTGGATTCACTTGAAGCGGTCCGTAAATTCATGGATGAAAATAAAGGGGCGGTCATCGTCAAAACGGCCACAGGCGGGTACGACGGCAAAGGCCAGTATCTGATTGAATCCCCATCAGAGCTTGAAACGCTTGAAATACCGTTCGGTGAAACGGAATTCGTGGCAGAGAAATATATAGAACTGGAAAGGGAAGTCTCGCTGACCATTGCAAGGAGTACGAGTGGCCAGGTCGTCTACTTCCCGCTGCAGGAGAACCTGCACAAAAACCAGATCCTCTACCGTACGATCGTCCCGTCCCGCGTGGATTACACGAAAGCGGCACAGGCTGAAGCGGAGAAGATCATGGAGGCAATGCACTTTGTGGGGGCATTCACCATTGAATTCTTCGTCGCCAAAGACGGCGGCCTCTACGTGAATGAAATTGCACCGCGTCCGCATAATTCAGGACACTACTCGATCGAGGCATGCAATATCAGCCAGTTTGATGCGCATGTGCTTGCGATACTGGATCATCCGATGCCTAAAGTGTATCTGCATCAAAATGCAGTGATGATGAACCTGCTCGGTGATGATCTGGACAGACTCGACGGGGAGTTGTTCACGCATCCGGAATGGAATGTGCATGTCTACGGCAAGACGGACAGGAAACCGGCCAGGAAAATGGGCCATGTCACTGTGCTGACTGACGATCTGGAACATACGATAAATGCGCTGGATCGAGATTTTCTGAAGGAGATGGACTGATGCTTCTATATGAAGGGAAAGCGAAAAAGGTTTTTAAAACGGAAGACCCCGAAGTGCTCCGCATCGAATATAAAGACGAAGTGACGGCTGGCAACGGCGCGAAACGTGATTTCATCGAGGGGAAAGGCCGCCTGAACAACTTGATTTCCGCCGACATTTTCAAATATCTGAATAAAAATGGTGTGGAATCCCATTTTATTGAACGGATCAGCGAAACTGAACAGAAAGTGAAACCGGTCCATATCATCCCTCTGGAAGTGGTCGTACGCAATGTGGCGGCAGGCCACATCGTCAAAAGGCTCGATTTCGAAAAAGGACGGGAGTTCACACCCCCGCTCGTGGAATTTTATTATAAAAAAGATGAACTGAACGATCCGCTCCTTACAGAGGACCATGTGCTGCAATTGGGCATCGCGACGGTCGGGGAAATCGAGACACTGAAGGCCGCGGCACTCAAAGTGAACCGTGCACTCATCAGAATGATGAATATGATGGGGATGAAGCTGGTCGATTTCAAAATCGAATTCGGCAAGGATAATAAGGGCGACATCCTGCTTGCGGATGAAATCTCTCCGGATACGTGCCGCATATGGGATCTTGAAACGGATGAAAATTTCGATAAAGATGTATACAGAAATGAAACAGGTTCAATTATAAATACCTACACTAAATTTTATGAAAAGATGGAGGCAGTCAAATAATGAAAAAAGTAGAATTGAAAGTCACTTTACAACCACAGGTGCTCGATACGCAGGGAGAGGCATTGAACCGTGCGGTGCACGAGCTTGGACATGACGAGATCAGCAACATCCGTGTCGGAAAGGTGCTCTACTTCGATATCGATGAAAAAGAAGCGGGCAAGATTGATGAGATCGTCAAATCCCTGTCGGAACGTCTTTTCACAAATACAGTGATTGAAACATATGAATATACAATTTTGGATGAGGTGTCTGAATAATGAAATTCGCAGTGATCCAGTTCCCAGGTTCCAACTGTGACCGCGACATGCTGAATGCAGCATTGAAGGTGGATGCGGAAGCGGAATTCGTAGATTACAGAGAGACGTCACTCGATGGCTTTGACGGCGTGCTGATCCCGGGTGGATTCTCATTCGGTGACTACCTGCGCAGCGGTGCGATGGCGAGTGTTGCACCGGTGACAAAAGCGATCAAGGAAGCGGCGGAGGCGGGCAAGCCCGTCCTTGGCATATGCAACGGTTTCCAGATACTGACGGAAATCGGACTGCTTCCAGGTGCTCTGATCTTCAATGATCAGCATACATTCGTATCAAGGGATGAATCTTTGAAAATCGTCAACAACAAGACCGCATTCACGCGTGCCTATGGCGAAGGCGAGGATGTAGTATACCCGGTGGCTCATGGCGAGGGTCACTATTACTGTGATGATGAAACATATGACAGGCTCGCAGCAAACAATCAGATCGTCCTGACATACAATGAGAATCCGAATGGTTCAAGGAACGATATCGCTGGTATCGTCAACGAAAAAGGGAATGTGCTCGGCATGATGCCGCACCCGGAACGTGCGCTTGAAACACTGCTTGGCAGTGATGACGGATTGAAACTATTTAATGAAATGACCAAATGGGAGGCAAATCATGTCTAGATTCATTGAACCAACATCAGATGACATCAGAAATCAGAAGCTCTACGCAGAAATGGGACTTACGGATGCGGAATACGGCAAAGTGGTCGATATTCTCGGACGTGAGCCGAACTATACTGAAATCGGCATTTTCTCTGTAATGTGGAGTGAACATTGCTCCTATAAGCATTCCAAGCCATTCCTAAAACAGTTCCCGACCTCCGGCGAACGCGTTTTGATGGGTCCCGGCGAAGGTGCAGGTGTAGTGGATATCGGTGATAACCAGGCAGTCGTCTTCAAAGTCGAGTCCCACAACCACCCTTCCGCAGTCGAACCGTATCAAGGTGCGGCGACAGGTGTCGGCGGCATCATCCGTGACATCGTGTCCATCGGTGCACGCCCGATCGGCCTGTTGAACTCACTGCGTTTCGGTGAACTGACAGGGGCGAACAACCGCCGTCTGCTGCGCGGTGTCGTTTCGGGCATCGGCGGATACGGCAACTGCATCGGCATCCCGACGGTATCCGGTGAAGTGGAATTCGACCCTTCATATGACGGCAACCCACTCGTCAATGCAATGTGCGTCGGTATCATGGATCAGGACAAGGTGCAGAAGGGAACAGCCAAAGGTGTCGGCAATAAGGTCGTCTACGTCGGCCTGAAGACAGGACGTGACGGCATCCACGGTGCAACATTCGCCTCAGAGGAACTGAGCGATGAGTCAGAATCCAAACGGCCGTCCGTACAGATCGGCGACCCGTTCACAGGCAAGAAGCTCATGGAAGCGACGCTTGCGGCAATCGACCAGCCTGAACTTGTCGGAATCCAGGACATGGGTGCAGCAGGATTGACTTCCTCAAGCTCTGAAATGGCGGCCAAGGGCGAATCGGGCATGAATCTCTACCTCGAGCAGGTACCGGTAAGGGAAGACGGGATTTCCCCTTATGAAATGATGCTTTCTGAAACACAGGAACGCATGCTTCTCGTAGTGGAGGACGGTACAGAGCAGAAGTTCCTCGACATGTTCGAAAACTTTGAACTCGATGCAGCAGTCATCGGGGAAGTGACGGATTCAGACCGTCTGAAACTATTCTATGAAGACGAGCTGTATGCGGATATTCCGGTTCAGCCGCTGTCTGACGAAGCTCCTGTCTACATTCTCGAAGGCAGGAAGCCGGAGATGGATGAAAAAACATATGACTATTCCAATAAAGATCTCAACTCAGTATTCGATCAGCTGATCAGCCATCCGACCCACGGATCGAAAAGCTACCTGTATGAACAGTATGACAACCAGGTCGGTTCGAACACGGTCCGGAAATCCGGTTTCGGTTCAGGAGTCGTGAGAGTTGAAGGGACGGACAAAGCCATTGCGATGGCAATCGACGGCAAGAGCCGTTATGTCTATGCAGACCCGTACAACGGCGGCAAAGAAGTGGTGGCACAAACGTTCAGAAGCATCATCTCAACGGGTGCGGAGCCCCTTGCGATGACGGACTGCCTGAACTACGGCAGCCCTGAGAACCCGGAAATCTACAACCAGCTCGAAGAATCCACAAGAGGGATGGCAGAAGCCTGCCGGGCGCTCTCCACGCCGGTCGTTTCCGGTAACGTGAGCCTGTACAACGAAAACAGGACGGCATTCATCCTGCCGACGCCGGTCATCGGCATGGTCGGACTCATTGAAGATGTGAATTTCATGGATGGACTGTCCATCGAAGCGGGCGACGCAGTTTACCTTGTGGGCGAAACGGAAAAATCATTTGCAGGCAGTCAGATTGAAAAACTGCTCGATGATGAAGTATCCAAACAGGTGCGCAATATCGACCTTGAGCTCGAGTACAGCCGCGGCATGGACCTTAGGGCGCAGCTGCTGCAGGGCGATATCAAGAAGATCTCTCCGCTCGGCCGCGGCGGAATCGCTGTGAAACTTGCGCAGCTGGCAAGCTACCACGGCCTTGGACTTGATGTTTCCATCGATCTCGATGGTGAAGATCTTTTCGCAGAAAATGCATCCAGATATATTGTAGTTGCAAAACCCGGACAGGAAATCAAAGACGCAGTGGAAATCGGTACACTGACCGAAGAGCAATTCAGAATCAAAACACGCGACGTAACGATTGAAAGGGAACTTGCAGAAGTTGCAGTCGCGTGGGAAGGGGCAATCCCGAAATGTATGACATCCGTGGATTGAATGAAGAATGTGGAATTTTTGGAATATGGGATCATGAACGCGCAAGCGAACTGACATATATTGCGCTGCACAGCATGCAGCACAGAGGACAGGAGGGCGCGGGCATCGTGTGCTCGAACGGAGAGTATCTGTTCGGCGCCCGCGGCATGGGACTGTTGACGGAAGCACTGACGAAAGATCAGCAGATGTCCCTCCGCGAGTTCCCGCACGCCATCGGACACGTACGCTATGCCACAACCGGAGGCAGTGAACTCTCGAACGTCCAGCCGTTTCTATTCAAGAACCACAGAGGAGACCTCGCGCTTGCCCATAACGGCAACCTTGTGAATGCGATGAGCATACGGGAAGCCCTGGAAGATGACGGCGCGATATTCCAGACATCGTCCGATACGGAAGTATTGGCCCACCTGCTCCGCAAGAATAAGAGCAAGGACAGGAAAACGCGCATCAAGTCGACGCTCAAGCAGCTGAAAGGTGCATTTGCATTCGTCATACTGGATGAGGATTCACTGACGATTGCACTGGATGACCACGGGGTCCGCCCGCTGATGCTTGGTGAGATTGACGGCTCATATTGTGTTGCCAGTGAAACATGTGCATTTACGGCAATCGGGGCGGAATATATCCGCGATATCGAGCCGGGTGAACTGATTACACTGAGTGATGACGGCATCGATGTCGACCGTTATACGGATGTGGAAAAACCGAATATGTGCTCAATGGAATATATTTATTTCGCAAGGGCGGATTCTGAATTCCGTCATACTTCGACTTATACGATCCGGAAGTCACTCGGCAAACAGCTTGCCAAAGAGATGCCGGTGGAAGCGGACATCGTCATCGGTGTCCCTGATTCGAGCCTTGCTGCCGCGAAAGGATTTTCTGAGGAATCCGGCATCAAACAGGAGCAGGGGCTGCTGAAAAACCGTTATGTCGGCAGGACTTTCATTTCACCGGGCCAGGAGGCACGTGAGCGTGCCGTACGCATGAAGCTCTCCCCGGTGCGGGATGTCGTTGAAGGGAAACGGATTGTCGTCATCGATGATTCCATCGTGCGCGGCACTACGAGCCGTTTCATCGTCAAGGCACTGAGGAAAGCGGGAGCGAAGGAAGTGCACATGGGTGTATCATCACCGCCGCTTAAAAACCCGTGCTTCTACGGCATTGATGTTTCCACACATGCCGAAATCATAGCCAGTCAGAAATCGAACGAGGAAATCCGTGCGGAAATCGACGCGGATTCCCTGACTTACCTGTCAGTGGATGCGATGCATGACGTCTATCATTCATATGGTTCAAGAGGCCAGTGCGATGCCTGCTTTACGGGTAACTATCCGATTGAAGTCATCGATCAGGTGCTGCCTCAGGAGAAAGATCTGAAGACGAAAGGAGTTTAACATGTCAGAACAATATAAAAAGGCCGGTGTCGATATCGAAGCCGGCTATGAAGCAGTCGATAAAATGAAAACTCACGTAGAACGCACTATGCGCAGAGAAGTCATCGGAGGTCTTGGTGGCTTCGGGGCAGCGTTTGATCTTTCCCAGCTCAATATGAAGGCGCCGGTGCTGGTGTCGGGGACGGACGGAGTGGGCACAAAGCTCAAACTTGCGATCGATCATGAACGCCACAGCACGATCGGCATCGATGCGGTGGCGATGTGTGTGAATGATATTTTGACAACCGGCGCAGAGCCGCTCTATTTCCTTGATTACATCGCTGTCAATAAAGTGATTCCTGAAACTGTCGCAGACATCGTTGATGGTGTATCCGAAGGCTGCGTGCAGTCCGGATGTGCACTGATCGGCGGGGAGACTGCAGAAATGGGTGAAATGTACGGCAGCGGCGAGTATGACATTGCCGGATTTGCTGTCGGTGCGGTGGAAAAAGATGCATATATTGATGGCTCCGCAGTCAGTCCGGGAGATAAGATCATCGGACTTCCTTCAAGCGGTATCCATTCCAACGGCTACAGCCTCGTGCGGAAACTGTTGGCCGATAATGACATTGATGTGAATAAAGACCTCGATGGCACACCGATCATCGACCAGCTGCTTGAACCGACACGTATCTATGTGAAAAGTATCCAGGAGCTGATGAAGGCGGTGGATGTCAAAGCGATGAGCCATATTACAGGCGGGGGCTTTATTGAGAATATCCCGCGTGCCATTCCGGAATACCTCGGTGTATCTATTGATGTGGCAGACATCGAAGTGCCGCGCATCATTTCATGGCTGATGGAACTTGGAAACATCGTTCCTGAAGAAGCATATAATGTCTTCAATATGGGTATCGGTTTTATAGTCGCCGTCGATGCGGATGATGTGGACGCTGCTGTGAATGCACTTGAAAGTGCGGGCGAATCCCCTAAAGTCATCGGTACGGTGACAAAAGAGAGCGGGCTTGAAATCCATGGCCGTTAAAGTGGCAGTACTGGCTTCAGGCGGCGGAACGAATTTTGAGAACCTCGTGAACCATTCGGTGGACATCGGCATGGATATCCAGGTGCTGATCACGGACCACGCCAATGCCGGGGCAATTGGACGTGCTGAGCGGGCAGAAATTCCGAGCCGGGTTTTTGAACGTGGGGATTATGATTCCAAAGCGGCACACGAATGGGCAATACTCGAGACTTTATATGAATGTGAAGTCGAGTATGTACTGCTTGCCGGGTACATGCGTATCCTTTCGAGAGACTTCATCCAGGCATTTGAAAATCACATCATCAATCTCCATCCGTCGCTGCTTCCGGCATTCAAAGGACGGAACGGCATTGAAGATGCGTTCAATTACGGCGTGAAAGTGACGGGTGTGACGATCCACTATGTGGATGCAGGCATCGACACGGGGAAAATCATCGCCCAGGTGCCGGTCATGATTGAAGAAAGTGATACACTTGGAATGCTGGAAGACAAAATTCATGAATTGGAATACGAACTCTATCCAAAAGCGGTAAAAAAAGTGATTGAAGGTGTGGAATGATGAAAAAAGCATTGATCAGCGTTTCCGACAAAAAAGGATTGGAACCTTTCGTACGCGGTCTTGTCCGAAACGGATACGAAATCTATTCAACCGGCGGCACATTGTCTGCAATCGAATCATTTGGCGTGGAAGTCAAAGGCGTCAGTACACTTACAGGTTTCGATGAAATCATGGATGGCCGTGTGAAAACACTGCACCCATCCGTACACGGCGGCATCCTTGCAGACCGGGACAACCCCGGGCATATGAAGGACCTGGAGAAAAACGGCATCGAAACAATCGATCTCGTTGCTGTGAACCTCTATCCTTTCAAGGAAACCGTTAAAAAAGAAGGTGTAACCGAGAGTGAAGCGGTCGAGAATATCGACATCGGCGGACCGACGATGCTGCGTGCGGCTGCGAAAAACTTCAAGCATGTCACGACGATTGTGGATCCTGAGGATTATAGCGAAGTGATTCAGAAAATAGAGGAGGATACTCTTGATATTACATACCGCCGGGGTCTGATGATTAAAGTGTTCAGCCACACGAACGATTATGACCAGGCGATTGTGAATCATTTCAGCCAGGCTGAGGAAGCGCTGCGCTATGGTGAGAATCCACACCAGTCTGCACGGCTTGTGCGCACGACTGAAAAACACAATGCGCTTTTGAATGCTGATGTGCTGCACGGCAAGGCACTTTCCTACAATAATCTGAGGGATGCAGATGCAGCGTTTGCGCTTGCCAAGAAATTCGACATGCCGGCTGCCGTTGCGGTCAAGCACATGAACCCATGCGGTGTGGGGACGGGTGAAACGATTGCCGAAGCATTCAAAAATGCGCATGAGGCGGATTCCCAGTCCATTTTCGGCGGCATCGTCGCCCTGAACAAGACAGTGGATGAAGAGACTGCAGAACAGCTTCACGGCATTTTCCTTGAAGTAATCATTGCGCCTGCATTTGACGAGGCGGCACTCACCGTTCTGACCCAGAAGAAGAACCTCCGACTGCTTGAAGTGGATTTCCATGAAGATGAGAACTCTGAGGAGTTTGTCAGTGTTTCCGGCGGATATCTCGTGCAATCGAGGGATACCGGGGCACTCAGGGAAGAGGATATCAAAGTGGTTACCGAAAATCAGCCGACAAGAGATCAGATGAAAGCGATGGCACTTGCATGGGAAGTGGCTAAGCATGTCAAAAGCAACGCCATCGTCCTTGCGAACGATAAGCAGACTGTAGGTATCGGTGCCGGCCAGATGAACCGTGTCGGCGCACTTAAAATTGCAATCGACCGCGCACTGGAACTGGGGGACAATGTCGTCATGGCAAGTGACGGATTCTTCCCGATGCCGGATACGGTACAGCTGGCACATGAGCACGGAATAAAATCCATCATCCAGCCGGGTGGTTCAAAGCGCGACCAGGAATCCATCGATTATTGTAATGAAAATGGTATGGCAATGGTTGTTACAGGCATGCGGCACTTCAAACATTAAATCGAAATCAGCAACAGTATACAGATAAGGGCGGACAGCGCTTCGTGCGGCGTCCGCTCCCATACTGAAAGGAGCAGATTTATGAATATAGCGGTGATCGGCGGCGGAGGCCGCGAACACGCGTTAGTAAGGAAATTTGCAGAGTCCAAAAAAGTGGACCGGATCTTCGCGATACCGGGGAATGCAGGGATGTCAGATGTCGCGGAAGTGATTCACGGTGTATCCGAGAATGATTTTGAGGCAATTGCCGGCGTCTGCCTTGAAAATGAAGTGGAGTGGGTGGTCGTTGGACCGGAAGCGCCGCTTACCGAAGGCATCGTCGACTATCTTGAAGATGAGCACGGCATCAAAGTGTTCGGACCAAGAAAGACTGAAGCTCAGATGGAGTCCTCCAAGGCATTCACTAAAGAACTGATGGAGAAGTATGACATTCCCACCGCAAAGTACGCCAAGTTCAATGACTATGATCAAGCCTATAAGTATATAGAGGAGCAGGGCGCCCCGATCGTCCTTAAAAAAGATGGTCTGGCAGCCGGTAAAGGTGTCGTCGTTGCAACAGATATGGACGAAGCACTGGCAGGACTCGATGAGCTGATGGAAGAAGGGACAGGGGACGCACAGATTGTCATCGAAGAATATCTTGAAGGCGAGGAGTTTTCCCTGATGGTACTCGTCAACGGTGAATATACCCATTCGTTCGAAATGATCGCCCAGGACCATAAGCGTGCATTCGATGGGGATACCGGACCGAACACCGGCGGCATGGGCGCTTACGCACCTGTGAATCATATCGACCAGTTCCACCGTGCAGAAGCGATTGAGAAAATTGTGGAACCGGTGGCGAAAGCCATGGTGAATGAAGGGCTTAATTATTTCGGTATTCTTTATCTGGGTGCCATGGTGACGGAGGATGGCGTTAAAGTGATTGAATTCAACGCCCGTTTCGGTGATCCGGAAGCTCAGATACTGCTGTCCATGATGGATGATGATTTTGCCGAAGTGCTGGAAAAAGTCCATCGTAAAGAACCATTCACTTTAAACTTTAAACCGGGCTGCACCGTCGGTGTGATGCTTGCCAGTGAAGGGTATCCCAGAGAGTATGAAAAAGGGAAGTATGTGGAGTTCGATGCTATCCAGGACAGTTGCTACATCAGCGGACTGACGCAGGATATGGACGGACGGTTCATGACTTCCGGCGGCCGTGTACTCCTTGTGACCGGCCACGGAGAATCTGTGGAACAGGCAGTGAAGTCAGCGTATGAAAATGTTGCCGGTGTGAAGTTTGAAGAAGGGGACCTATTCTTCAGGACAGACATTGCACACCGTGCACTTCCAATAGAATAAAGACATAAAAATACCCCGGATATCATTCGTCCGGGGTAAAGCTATTGAACAGGTATCCAAAGCGACCTTCTGTAAATCATTCAAATTGCTTTTTGCTCATTCAAACGACTGCAAATCTTTACTTCAGATTGCAAACCTGCCTGTGCATTGAACTGCATCTTACAAAAACCAAAGGTCTGAATACCTGGTAGTGCTTCTATATGGGAAATCATTGGTTATTCAAAGGAATTCTGGATCTCTTCTTCGGTTTTATCGATGCCTTCTTTATCACTGTCGATGTCTTTGCCCTTCGGCACTTTCCTGTCTTCATTCTCATCCAGCTCTTCAGCGGGATTCTCTTCTTCACGTGCCTTTTCGGCAGCGTCTTTCACATCTTCCTTCTTGTTTTTGAAACTCATCTGTATCATCACTCCCAATCGAGATTCGATATCATATAATATTATTTCTTATCTGTGTTATTAAATAGATACCCAGTGTATTAT
>CAYTIR010000001.1:0-125311 GCA_964437955.1 uncultured Staphylococcaceae bacterium | reverse complement strand
CGCAGGCATGGGTTCAAGTTCCATGGGTGCGGGTATGTTAAAGAACAAGTTCAAAAAAGCAGGACTTGATATTGACGTGACAAACTCAGCCATCAACCAGCTCAAAGGCGATGAAGACATCATCATTACACAGAAAACATTGACTGAACGCGCTGAGAATAAAGTGCCTGAAGCCAAGCATATTTCTGTAGATAACTTCCTTAACAGTCCGCATTATGACGAATTGACAGAAGCATTGAAAAAGCATCAATAATTAAATAAGCATCAATAAAGGGGTGTCATTATGATCAGTTCTCGGGAAAAAAAAATTATTAACGAGCTAATATATCATAATGACACCTTTATGCTTATTAAAGAACTTGCCGGCAAGCTCGGTGTCTCTTCAAGAACCGTCCACAGGGAGCTCAAAAATGTGAGGGAAACATTGAAGAAACTGAATATCGACTTGATCAGCGAGTACAAAAAAGGTGTAAAACTGGAGCTTGTACAGCTTGAAATAGAAGCATTGACGAAATATATAACAGAACATGCGGATAAAGACTTAAGCGAAGAAGAAAAGAAAGTGGCGCTTGTATACAACCTGATGCTCAACTCAGAAGGGCTCAAGAAAAGCGCTCTGGCTGTCGAACTCGGGGTGAGTGAACATACGGTTGATGAGCTGATCAGCCAGATGGAAGGACAACTCAGCACTTTCGAACTTGAAATCAGTAAGACACGTGCTATTGGAGTACGGCTTGTCGGCGATCCGCTTGCCAAGCAGAATTTCCTGGCAAGTATGATGATCAGCGAATTGAATTCAAACAGCATCTATTCTGTCATCGAAAACAACTTCGTATTCAGTTCCCTCGTCAACAACAAAGTCATCGGAGTTTTAGAGGCGGACAATATATTTAAAGTTGAACGGCTCCTAATGGATGAACTTGTCGTCCTGCCCTATACACTGACGGAAAATGCTTATTTGAACCTGACTCTGCACATCGTACTTGCGATAGACCGGACAGAGCACAAACAAAACGTCACCATAAAAGATGATATGAAGGCAGATCTTAAAAATTCACAGGAATTCGAAGTCTCCCGTGCGTTAACGGAAAAGCTCCAACTCGAGTTCGACATTCTTTTCCCTGAAGAGGAAGTTTATTTCATCACTATGCATCTGAGGGGAAGCAAAAGGAAATTCCAAAGTTCACAGGGTGCCGAGTCCATTGAAAATCTGATCACCGCATTTATCGACCAGGTCAGCAGGGAGATGGATTATCCATTCTATGCCTACCCTGAACTGAAAGATGGACTGCTCCTCCACATCGAGCCGATGCTCCATCGTATGGACTCTGGCATAATTACCGTCAACCCACTTGTTGAGAGCATCCGGGATAATTACCCAGGACTTTTTGAAGTGATCGGGGAAAAATTCCGACACTATTTCAATGACAGAATGCTTGATGCATCCGAAATCGGCTTTCTGACCATCCATTTCGGCGGTATCTTACATGCCAATCCGAGGATAGAAGTCACTACAGTCTGTTCAAGTGGAATAGGGACAAGCAGGATTCTTTCCAATCATCTGAAAACGAAGTTTAATAATCTGTACATTCGGCAAGAATTATCTATATCCGAACTCTCGGAAACTGAACTTCATCAGGATGAACTCATTCTGAGTACTGTTCCGCTCGACATGGACAATTATATATTGGTCAGTCCCCTGCTCGATGAACATGATGAAAAAAAGATCACAGAAGCGATATCGAAAATCGGTTCCACAACCTATGATTACAGACCGGTAAATACAAAACCGGATATATCCCAGGTAAATCCCGATCAGGTCATCCATGCCTCCGAACTCTATCTGAACCGTACATTTATAGAATCAGATACAGCCGCAGATGCCCTTGATTCAGTAAGAAGAATGCTCACATCCCATACTTCAATGGATGAACCTGAGATTGACAGAGTAATGGAACAGATGTCTGAACGCTTTAAAATTACAGGCTGTGTCATAGGAGAAGGCGGATTCTCATATCCGCACATCAAATCTCCGCTCATTAAACAGCACCAGCTGCTTTTTGTTCATAATACAGCCGGCATCACTGATAAGAATTATAACGGTTCTTTTGTTACGGTAGATCACCAGATCATACTGCTTGTACCAGAAAATACGCTGGTAACGGACCTGATTAGTGAATTCAGTGTACTTGTAGGAGATTACCATGAAAATATCGGATCATTGCTCAATAATCCGTCTCGGGTCGACGACCTATTCAAACACTATATTAAAAATATCTATGTAACAGGAAAGGATTGATGAACTATGTTGAAAAAAGAGAATATCGTACTAAATCAAAGCGCGGCCAATAAAGAAGAGGCGATCAAACTCGCCGGCCAGCTTCTTGTGGATCAGGGTGCAGTAGAGCCCGCTTATATCGACTCCATGCTTGCACGTGAAGAAGTCGTTTCCACATTCATGGGAAACGGCCTTGCGATTCCGCATGGCACGGATGAAGGCAAGACTGCGGTCAACGAAAGCGGCCTTTCATTGGTACAGGTCCCTGAGGGTGTGGACTTTGATGGCAACGAAGCAAAAGTGGTGCTCGGCATTGCCGGCAAAGAAAATGAACACCTGGAACTGCTTCAGAAAATAGCCATCATATTCTCTGAAGAAGAAAATGCTGAAAAGGTGACCAATGCTTCTTCAGCCGAAGAAATCATCTCACTCTTTGAAGCCGAGGATGTGTAAAAATGAAAGCACTCCATTTTGGCGCAGGAAACATTGGCAGAGGGTTTATCGGAAAAGTATTGTACGATAACGGTTATGAAGTCACTTTCGCGGATGTCAATAACGAGCTTATCGACGCACTCAATACTGAAAAAGGCTATTCCGTACACATTGCAGAAGAAAATGGGGCATCCTATGACATTACCGGAGTCAGCGGAATCAATACTGCCCAGCATCCAGAGCAGCTGGAACAGGCAATTTTGGATGCTGATATCATTACTACCGCTGTAGGTGTAAATATTTTACCAATCATCGCCAAAAGCATTTCACCCCATCTGGCTAAACGATTGGAGGACCCGCGCTATTTAAATATCATTGCCTGTGAAAATGCAGTGATGGCAACAGATACTCTGAAAAAATCCCTCGAGAATGAAATGGGGACCCTTGCCGATGCAAAGAATGTCGGCTTTCCAAACTCTGCAGTCGACCGTATCGTTCCAATTCAAAAAAACGAACGCATACTTGATGTTAAAGTTGAGCCGTTCTATGAGTGGGTCATTGAAGAAAAGCAATGGGCGGGAAATAAAAGACTGGATGGTCCGAACTATGTTGATGATCTGATGCCATATATTGAACGGAAATTGTTCACTGTAAATACAGGCCATGCAGCCATTGCCTACTACGGCAGAACCCTTGGATATGATACGGTCTACGAAGCCATGACCGACAGCCAGGTACAAAACTTTTTAAACGCAGTCCTTGCAGAAACACTGGACTATATCACGTCCGTGTATGACTTTACAGCCGCTGAACAGAATGAATATATTGATAAGATCATCCACAGATTCACAAATTCACACCTTTCCGATGATTTAAACCGGGTCGGCCGGGGAGTCATGAGAAAACTCGGTCCAGACGACCGGATCATCAAACCGCTGGTCCACCTTCATAATGAAGGCCATGAGCATACAGCATTATCGAAACTTGTAGTATATGCAACAAAATTCGACAACTCAGAGGACCCGGAACAGGTTGAAATGAATGCCGTCATTTCCGAAAAAGGAATCGATGGCTTCCTTTCTGAACACAGCAGACTGGAAAACAATCTGATAGATGAAGTAATGAATGTACTATAAATACTAAAGGTCCGGCCAATTAAATTGGCCGGACCTTTTTTTATACCCCTTCAAAACCCATGCAAAACTGTATAACTCAAATACATGCAAAAGGAATATATAGGTGTTAGATTGTTCTATATGAAGCATAATCAAATTTTTCAAGGAGGATATTTTGAATGTCTAAGAAAAAAGATGATTTGCAGAAAAACACGATAGATAACACAGAAAAAGCACCTCTCACTACAAACCAGGGTCTGCCGGTAAGTGAAGATGAATTTTCTCTGAAAGCCGGTGAAAGAGGCCCTACTCTAATGGAGGACTTTCATTTCCGTGAAAAAATGACACATTTCGACCATGAAAGGATTCCGGAACGCGTTGTCCATGCCCGCAGATTTGGCGTACATGGTGAATTTGAAGTTTACGAATCGTTGGAAAAGTATACAAAGGCAAAATTCCTGACCGAACCTGGTAAAAAAACGCCGGTCTTCGTCAGGTTTTCCACAGTAGCAGGCAGCCGGGGCTCTATGGATATTCCCCGGGATGTTCGCGGATTCGCCACAAAATTTTATACCGATGAAGGCAACTATGACCTGGTCGCCAACAATATGCCGGTGTTCTTCATGCAGGATGCCATCAAGTTCCCTGATTTCGTCCATGCTGTAAAACCTGAACCTCATAATGAAATGCCTCAGGCTGCGTCAGCTCATAACACATTTTGGGATTGGGTTTCTGTAAATACGGAAAGTGCCCATATGGTCATGTGGCTGATGAGTGATCGTGCCATACCGAAAAGCCTCAGCATGATGGAAGGGTTCGGTGTGCACACTTTCAGACTGGTCAACGCCAAAGGCAAAAGCCACTTCGTCAAGTTCCACTGGAAACCTAAAGACGGCATGCACCAAGTATTATGGGATGAAGCTCAGATGATCAATGGAAAGAATATTGACTTCAACCGACAGACACTGTGGGAAAATATTGAAAAAGGAAATCCGGCAGTTTTCGAACTCGGAATCCAAGTCATAGACGAAGAAGATGAATTCGATATGGATTTTGATATTCTGGATCCGACTAAGTTATGGCCTGAAGAGGATGTTCCGGTTCAACTGGTCGGCAAAATGACATTAAACCAGAATGTCGACAATTATTTTGCAGAGACTGAACAGGTGGCTTTCCATCCGGGAAGTGTTGTTCCTGGCATTGATTTCACCAATGATCCTCTGTTGCAGGGAAGGTTGTTCTCCTATACGGACACACAGCTGATCCGCCTCGGTGGTCCGAACTTCCATCAGCTGCCGATCAATCGTCCAGTATGCCCATTCAGCAACAACCAGCGTGACGGATACAATCAGCAGAGCATCCACAAAGGCCAGACTGCCCACCATAAGAACTACATGAATGATAATCAACCCGAGCCGCTGAGTACGGAAGAAGGCGGTTATGAGCACTATCATGAAAAAGTGGAAGGTAGAAAAATCCAGGCAAGAAGCGACAGCTTCAAAGATCATTTCAGTCAGGCGAAACTCTTCCTGAACTCAATGTCCAAACACGAGAAACAGCATATATACGATGCTTTCAGCTTTGAACTCGGTAAATGTGATGTGGAAATAAGAAAACTGGCCATCTCTGAACTTTTAAACAAGATCGACCGCGATCTGACAGAATATGTTGCCGATAAAGTCGGAGTTGAAGCACCACCCGAAGTTGAAGAATCAACCTATGAAAAAGATTCTCCTGCACTGAGCATGACGAACACCAACTATTCGCTGAACACACGTACAGTCGGAATCATCGTCATGCCGGATGTGGCAGAACAGACATTAAAAGAAACGAAATCCAAACTTGAAGAAAAAGGGCTGCAGCCCACTTTCATTTCCGATAAAATCTATAAAATCGGAGATACGATGCTGGATGCGACATTCGACACTGTCCATTCTGTCCTGTTTGATTCAATGATGGTAATCAGTGGTCAGAAACCACTTCCCGCTCCTGCAATAGAGAACCTCGAAATTGCCTACAAGCACAAAAAAGCCATAGGTTTCGGTACAAAATCCGCCAGCCTCTTTGATGCTCTGTCATTCTCAAAAGATGATAAAGGCGTCACAAATATTGAAGAGGACTTCCGGGGATATCTGGAAGATGTGAGGAATCACAGAGTCTGGGAAAGGTAAGATAAATTCACTGGAGCTTCCCTACGGGGAAGCTCTTTTTTGATGCATAAAAAATACTTAACATAATTGTCACACCATTTACTTTGACCAGTCACGAAAATCCGTGCTAAACTGACTTATGTTTCTTTTAGTTTAGCACCCTAAACTAACAATGGAGGGTTACATAATATGGATAAAAAAATGAAAATCATAAATAACCTTCGCGATATATATGGTTATGGCTACACAGAAATTTTCACAGAAGTCACAGACTCGATCACCACTCTCCATATTTCCAGGACGCAGATGAATATCATCCAGCATATTTATATGCATGGGTCCGCTACCCCGTCCGAATTGGCAGAAGCGCTGAATGTACAAAAAAGTGCAATCACCCACACTGTTAAAAAACTGGAGAAAAAAAAGCTGGTGACTGTGAAAGAGAACACTCTCATCAATGATAGGCGTTCGAAACTCATCTTTATGACAGATGATGCCAAAACACTGCTCGAGGAATTTCTGGATAATATTCTGAAAAGAATCCGGGCAGATCTCGGTAGTCTGTCCAAGGAAGAGACAGATAAATTATACACAGCAACCTTGACGATTTTGAAATACATACCTGGAGGCAATCGTAATGAAATATATTCTTAAGTTTAAATGGCCGGTAACAGTCCTGATGATACTGTTTGCCGTAGTCACATTCCTTATATCCCCAAATCTTACACAGCTCGCAACAGAGAAAGGTGATGTCCAGTTATCTGATGAGCAGCCGAGTGAGAAAGCCCGTGTGTTCCTTGAAGAGCATGGGCAGGATAATGAAATGATGTCCCTCGTCCTTGAATTTGAAAACAATGTCACGGACAATGAGGCAGACATCAATTCCTACATTAAAGAAATCGGTAATATTGAAGGTGTTGAAAACATCGTCAATCCTTTCGATTTTGAAGGCAGCATGCAGGATAACTTCATCAACGATGAAAATGGCGTTATCATGATTCCAATGGAATATACAGGTCCGACAAACCAAATCAGTGATGCAGCCGCTGAAGTTGAGGAATTGAATCAAACGGATGCGAAATCCTCAATCACATCCAACGAACTGATTCAGAATACTGTCGAGCAGGATGCCATGGAAGGTATTCAGTCCACTGAAATCTTCACCGTCATCATTGTCATCGCAGTGCTTCTGATCATGTTCCGTTCTGTTGTGACACCTTTGATTCCTGTTGCAGTAGTCGGTCTTGCCTACTTGATCGGACAATCGTTTGTCGGATGGTTCGTCCAGTGGTTCGGCTTTCCTGTCTCCCCGCAGACTCAAAGCTTCCTGATTGTTATACTGTTCGGAATCGGGACAGACTATTGTATACTGCTTTTGAACCGCTTCAAAGAAGAATTGCAGTTCCATGATAAATATGAATCGGTACTCCGCACGTTTAAGACAGCCGGTAAAACTGTATTCATAAGCGGTATTTCCGGAGCAATCGTATTTGGTGTACTCTACTTCGCCAACTTTGAAATCTATCGTTCGGCAGTGGGTGTGGCACTCGGCATTGTGTTCCTGCTGTTGGCATTATTCACGGTCCTTCCTATACTGATGCAGCTTTTAGGGCGTTATATTTTCTGGCCGAACATCAAAAACACAGAGTTCAAAGAAAGTAAAATATGGTCACCATTGGGCTTTTTCTCACTGAAATACCCGACTCGCATCATATTTTCTGTTATCGCAATTCTTATTGCCGTTGCATTCTTCTATAATGACGAAGTCAACTACGATTCTCTTGAAGAACTCGATGACAGCTACTCAGCAGTGCATGCGACAAATGTTGTAAGTGAAAACTTTGATGAAGGACAGCTCTTCCCGGTAGAAGTCATCATTTCAAACGGACATGACCTGATGACACCGGAAAGTCTTTCAAGACTTGAAGCTGTCGCCTCCACCGTAAGTAATCTTGAAGGTGTCAAAGAAGTACAGACATTGACCCGCCCGTCCGGTGAAGTCATTGATGACTTCCTGGTCCGTAATCAACTGGCAGAGGCAAACAGCGGCATGGATGAAATGACACAGGGACTTACTGAAATCTCTGACGGCTTGACCGAAGCAAGTGAAGGGATTGCAGCCTCTGACATGTCAGGTGGTAACCTGTCAGAGCTCAACCAGGGCATAGACGACATCAATAACAACATCAGCCAGATTACAACATATATGAATCAAACAGGCGACGCAGCCGGTGCTGCCCAGCAGCTTGGACAAGTACAGCAAGGTCTGACAACCATGTCACAGCAGGTCTCTGCTGCAAATGCCCAAATGACCGAACAACAGGAAGTTGCTGCCACACAGATGGAAGAACTCAGTACCGGTCTGGACGATGCAACAAACGGCATTGACGAGATTCAGAGTGGACTGGAAGAAGTCCAGACGTTGCTCGGAAACATCAACAATAACGAGGCGGTCGATCAGACAGGTATCCACGTACCACAGGAATTCCTCGAGACCGATGGCATCGAAGATGCTGTCGATCAATATTCATTCGGTGAAGATAAGGCGCTCAAAATGAATGTCGTCCTGGATGTAGACCCATACTCCCATGAAGCAATGACAGTCCTTGATGATGTTGAAAGCACTGTAAACGATGAACTTCAAAGACTTGGCCGTGATGATACGACAGCATACTTTGCCGGTGTAACAAGTATGAACCGAGACCTTGATGAAATTTCGACAGACGACTATAGCCGCGTCGTTACAATCTTCATTGCGACACTGTTCGTCATACTTGCCATCGTATTCAGGTCATTGGTGCTTCCTGTGACCATGATCGGTTCCATATTCGTCACATACTTTGCGTCTATTACGATTACACAATGGCTGCTCGGACTGTTCGGCCTTGGAGAACTGAACTGGGCAGTACCATTCTTCAGTCTGATCATATTCGCCGCTCTCGGCATAGACTACTCGATATTCATCATCGACAGGTTCAGGGAAGAACTGGCAAATAAAAGCATAAGAGATGCCATAGAACATTCCATCAGGCGTATGGGTGTCACTGTCATCACAGCTGTAATCATCCTTTCCGGTACGTTTGCAGCACTTCTGCCTTCTGGCATGGTCATACTGATACAGGTCGCCAGCATCATCATATTCGCCCTTCTGTTCTATGCATTTATCGTACTGCCGCTCCTTGTACCGGCATTCGTCATCACTTTCAGGCGTGGAAACTGGTGGCCGTTCAGAATGCCGGGCGGTAAAGCGCGCGAAGACAAGTTTAGAGACGAGGAATAAAGGGTATTTTACAATAGAGAAATGAGGAGTGAAGTCATGAATCAAAAAAGTTCCGGCTTAGCCGCCGTACTCAGCTTTTTCATTACCGGGCTAGGTCAGATTTATAATGGTCAGATATTTAAAGGTATCATTCTAATGCTGATACAATTAGTAAATGGTGCTTTAACTGTAATATTGATTGGTTATCTTTTCCTGCCAATTGTATGGCTCTATGGCGTCATTAACGCCTATCGTGCAGCAGAACGCCATAATAGAAGAAATCAGCGGAGATACGGCTGATAAAAAGCAGACATTCCAGTTTCGGAATGTCTGCTTTTTATTTTAATGCGTGGTTGTGCTGTGCTATAATTTCACTAAAGGATGTGTTAAAAAATGGAACTGTTCGGTCTTTTGGCAGGTCTTGCCATTGTCGGCATCCTGCTGCTCCTGTTTCTCCTCCTGCTCGGAATCATCAAATGGCTGCTGCAGGGACTCTTCCTGTATCAAGTAGCCGATGCAAAGAATCTCGACCTTCCAATTCTCGGCTTTCTGCCTTTCGGTACCTTCTATCTTGGCGGGCAGATGTATGATGGCAATCTAATACAAAAAGGACAAATCAATCCGAAGACAATCGGACTGATATTTGCCATTGCCGGCGTCATCGTCTATATTACAGGACTCTCCATTGGTGATATCGCCATATCGTACATCATCATGGAATCCATTGCGTTTTTAGGCATATTCAAAGCGTACTCCAAAAGCACTGGAGTGGCGGTGTTGCTTTCATTGCTCAATATCATCACAGCAGGTATCGCAGCCATCGTCATTCTATTTCTCTACAGCAGGAAACTTGCGTCAGAACTGTCGGATCCGGTAGTCCGGGATTTCGAATCAACAGCTGAAAATCATGACGAACAAGGGTCAGACATAAATACTGATCGAGACAACAGAAAGTAACATGAAAAACAGGCCGCAATGATATTTGTCATTGCGGCCTGTTTTTTATTCCAGACTATATTTCAGAAGACGGTCATCATCCGTTTCCGGCTGCCCTCTTCCATCAGTATTGTTCGTGATGGCGTACAGTGTATCTTCCTCGACATACACATCACGGAAACGGCTTCCTTCGTCATAAAATGTCTCCGCCTCACCTGATTCCAAGTCGAATGATATGATGCGCTCCCCTCTCAGGGCAGCGATATAGAGGTTCCCGTCATGGTAGGCCATGCCGGAAGGCGCCCACGTTTCCTCACCGGTATGATGAAGAGGTGTTTTCATGCCGTCCGCTTTTTCATCACCCTCTATCACCGGCCAGCCGTAATTGTTGCCCGCCTCTATTATGTTGATTTCATCATGGGCACTGGAACCGTGTTCCGTGGCATACATATTGCCGTTCACGTCCCAGGCAATCCCCTGCGGGTTGCGGTGTCCATAACTGTACACTTCATTGCCGAATGGATTATCTACAGGTATCGAACCATCCATGTTCACCCTCAATATTTTTCCTGCCAGACTTTCAGTATCCTGGCTCAATCCCTTTTTACCGGTATCACCCGTTGTGATGTACAAATGCTCATCCGGTCCTATTTCCAGTCTGCCGCCATTATGGACAGTGCCGCCCGGAATATCTTCAACGATGACATTGGTTTCATGCCATGTATCGTCTTCCTGTGTCAATTCAACTACACGGTTTTTAGCTCCGTCGTCCTGGTAAGTATAGTACATGAAAGCTTTATCCGGATTATCGGGATGAAGCAGGAAACCAAGCATCCCTCCTTCACTCTCCCCTTCGACCGGTATAGAAAGAACCAATTCCTGTTCTACGGTTGTGTCGTCTGCAATAAAAGTCAGTTCACCATTTCTGCCGGATATATAAAATCCGTCTTCATTTTTATCTATCATCCAGGGGGATTCGAGGTTTTCTGCTACTGTTTCTGCATGGACATTTTCGGGCGATGCATCTGAAGGTCTATTATCAGTTCCGTTTGTTTCTCCAGCCCTATCGCCCGAACAGGCAGAGAAAATCAGAGAAAAAAAGACCACAAAAAGATATTTATACATGACCATGACCCACCCTGCTCAAAGTTTTTATTCCACATTCAGTATTGCCTGATAAAGAATGTTCGTACCGTCGATCAGTGCTGAATGGTCGAATGTCATATAGGGATGGTGCAGACCAGGTGTCAGACCGCATCCGAGGCCGAGCATCGCTCCCTTCAATTCAGGATATTCCACTGTATAATAATGAAAATCATCACCGCCGCTCGTAATAATCGGTTCAATGCACTTTTCAGCTCCCAACACATCCACAATGGATTGTCGAACCAAGTCAATGGCGTCCTGATGACTCTCGCTCGCAACAATTCCGGAGTAATCAATATCTTCTATCGAAACACCATAAAGCGTTTCGATAGACTTGAGAATTTCAAATACACGCTCCTTCAACTGCGTCATCTGTTCATTCGTCTGGGCCCTCAAATCGATTCCGCATTCAGCAATCCCCGGGATTATATTCAATGATTTCCCTCCGGAAATAAATTTGGTCATCTTCACCGAAGACGGGATGACAGGATTAATGTGTATTTTAGAAAGCAGATTTACGATGTCAGTCCCAACTTCAATTGCATTATGATTCAAGTGAGGACGTGCACCGTGCGCATCCTCCCCGGCAATCTTGAATTCAATCGAGGCGGCGGCGCCGTGCTCTATGCTCGGTGCGGCAAAACCATTGTCCGCTTCCTCCTCCGGTCTCAAATGCACACCGATAAAGTAATCCATCCTTTCAATGACGCCTTCATCCGCTACAGCAAGCGCGCCCGTCCCCACTTCCTCTGCCGGTTGGAAAATAAAACGGACACCCGTGGATTTCAATTTTTCATGACCCTTGATTTTAAGCATTGCACCTATCACCATGGACGTATGCGCATCATGGCCACATGAATGATTCGCCTGCTTCACTCCATCGACTTCCTGATACAGCGCATCAATGTCCGCCCGAATACCGATGACGGTGCTCCCTTTGTCAAAATTCCCCACATCACAATACAACCCCGTGATGTTCTTGAATTTCACAGGTGCGAACCCTTCTCTTTCCAGGAATTCATATAGGTAATCCGTCGTTCCATACTCTTCATTGCTCAGTTCAGGGTTTTTGTGCATATGCTCGAAAACCTGCTTCATTTTTTCTTCTACCATGATTGAACTCCTTCTTATACAATGTATTGAATAACCATTCACTCTTCTATATAATATATTACGAATTAATTGAAAATTCAAACAGTCATCCCTTATTTTCGGAATTATGGTATATCCTCATAATTACCTTTATAATCATACCTATAGCGATAAATTGGGGACCAGTCTAGGAGGATGTAATAATGAATATTAAGGAAATCAAGCTCCACCAGCTTTTGATGAACATGAGAAATCCGTTCACAACAAGTTTTGGTACACAGCAGGACCGCTTCATCACTATCATCGAAGTAATTGATGAAAACGGTCGTTCAGGATTCGGCGAATGCGTATCAGGTGAAGACCCTCTTTATTCCGAAGAGTTCATGGATGCTTCACTCATCGCGATGAAAAAGTACTTCGCACCACTATTGATCCAGAATGAAATCAAGCATCCGGAAGATGTCTGGGAACTGTATAAACCGTTCAAACGGAATAACATGGCCAAAGCGGGAATTGAAGGTGCCGTCTGGGACCTTTATGCGAAACAGCATGACATGCCGCTTGGCAAACTGCTCGGCGGAGTTAAAAACGACGTCGAGGTCGGTGTTTCCCTCGGAATCGAGGAGACGGATGAACTGCTCCTCGAGAGAATCGCTGAAAAAGTGGATGAAGGATATAAGCGGATCAAAGTTAAGATCAAGCCCGGCCGTGACGTTGAGATGATACGGAACATCCGGAAGAAATTCAAAGATATTCCGTTGATGGTCGATGCAAACTCCGCCTATACACTTGATGACATCGATACACTCAAAGCGTTGGATGAATTCAAACTCATGATGATTGAGCAACCGCTTGCTGCAGGTGATCTGATCGATCACGCAAAACTCCAAAAACAATTGAAAACTGCGGTTTGCCTGGATGAAAGCATCGATTCGTATGAAGCTGCTGCAGGAGCCATTGAACTGGGAAGCTGCAGAATCATAAACGTTAAAGTCGGACGGGTCGGTGGACTTACACAGGCGAAGAAAATCCATGACCTTGCCAAAGCCCATCATATTCCGCTTTGGTGCGGAGGCATGCTGGAAGCAGGTGTCGGCCGCCTTCACAACATCGCAATCACGACACTCAGCAACTTCACACTTCCTGGAGACACCGCTTCCTCCAGCCGATACTGGTATGAAGACATCATTACACCGGAAGTCGTTGCAGAAAACGGAGTTGTTGAAGTCAGTCCGGAACCAGGAATCGGTGCAGAAGTCGATTTCACTAAAATGGAACAGTACTTGAAGAAAACAGATGTCATTACGAAGGAAGATACACCTGATATGATTTTTTATGATTGATTACGAAGACACCGGGACAGTAAATTGTCCCGGTGTCTTTGTGTTCATTCGATTGCTGTACGTATTCCGAATAATATGAGGACGCCCCCTGCGCTTTTGGCGAGCCAGTTCTGAAATCTCGGATTTTTAAGCCATTTTTTCATGACATTGACGAGTTCCACCACAACCAGGAACCAGACGGATGAAATACCGATCAGCAATGCAGCAAGTATGATGAGCTGCTGATTTTCCCCTACACTTCCGCCGACTGTCATGAACTGCGGCATGATGGTGATATACAGAAGCAGGACTTTCGGATTAAGTATGTTGCTCATGAACCCTTGCATGAAGGCCTCTTTCAAATGACCGGCCGCATGCAGTTTTTTACTGCCGCCCTGCAATTCATCTGCTGAAACCAGCGTCCCTGCCGTGATGCTTTTTATTCCGATATACACCAAATAAGCTGCACCGATATACTTTATCGTGCTGAACAGGATGATGGAATTTGCAATGATTACAGCCAGTCCCAATACAGCTATCGTTGTCCAGAACAGATGGCCGAGGACTATGCCCGCTATGGTTATCCGTCCGGCATTACTGCTGTAATTCATTGTATTTTTCATGATGATCATCGAATCCGCCCCGGGCATCATTGCAAGTACCGCGACGACAGTGGTATAGGCAAACAGATTATCGATGAATATCCCCTCCTTGAACAAAATGACGGAACCATAGTCAATCACTTATTATATTTTTCTTTTCAGTTCCAATACAATTATTTCAGGATGATTGAACACTCTGAATGGGAACCTGCTGTTACCGAGCCCTCTGCTGATTACCACATGAGTCCCATTTTTTGTATGAATGCCTTCAGTGTATTTGGGCATGATTCCCTGATGCGGTGCGTACAGGCCTTTGACAAATGGCAGTCTGATCTGCCCGCCATGGGCATGGCCAGTAAATACGAGGTCAATCGGGAACTTGCTGTAAAGGTCGATCAAGTCCGGCCTGTGCGACATGAGCAGCGTCAGCCGGTCATCCTTTCCCTGCACTCTTTGTGAAAGCTCCCTCTCAAACTCATCCATCACTGCTGGATCCTCTTCATCGCCGAAAAACCAGAGGTCATCGATACCGAGCAGATGGATGTATTCATTGCCGATATGCAGCCGGGCGCTTGTTTTGCTTATATTTTTCATTTCAGACCGTTCAATGGCCTGGTCCAATTTCACGAATCTTTTATAGTGGGCCTCGTGGTTACCCGTCACATAATAAGTTGGTAATATTTTAACCACCTGATTGATGAAACTGACCGACCTTTTCAAATAAGGGGTCCGGCGGTCAATGATATCTCCGGTAACGAATATCACATCACCGTCGGCTTCCTTTATTTTCTTCAGAAGGTTCCTGGATCTCCTTCCGAATCTTGCATTGTGAAAATCTGAGACATGAATGATTTTGTAGCCATCGAAGGCATAGGGGACCCTGTCGGATTCATGAACATAGTGTGTTGTCACAATCTCCTTATCTTCTTTATACAGAAATCGCGCCGAAGCGATCAGGAATCCCAGAATGATTTGTGTATATTTCATATTGCTACCTCGGGTTTTTATACTCATTATAAGGCAAAGCAATTCATCTTGAAACAGTTATCATGGTATTATCAAATTTGAGGTGATAGTGATGAAAAAGATAAATTTAGGTGGTTCAGGGATTTCCGCTTCACGAATCGTTCTAGGATGCATGCGCATATCCCAGATGGAAGATGCAGCACTTTCAAAACATTTGAATACGGCACTGGAACTAGGCATCAATAATTTTGATCACGCGGATATATACGGAAAAGGAGAATGTGAAACGAAGTTCGGCAAAATACTCAACTCCGAACTGAAACGTGAAGATATCATCCTCCAGAGCAAATGCGGTATCCGATATGGACATACGGCCGATGCGGATATTGAGTACTATGATCTGTCCAAAGAACACATCATTGACTCGGTGGATGGCATCCTGCAGCGTCTCGGTACTGATTACCTGGATCTGCTCATGCTTCACAGACCGGACTCCCTGATGGAGCCTGAAGAAATTGCAGAAAGTTTCGACCGACTGGAACAGGCCGGAAAAGTAAGACATTTCGGGCTCAGCAACTTCAATGCAACCCAGTTTGATTATGTGCAGAAGTACAGCGACCATAAATTGATTACAAACCAGGTGCAGTTCGGTGCAGCGGAGCCTAAGATCATCAACAGCGGCATGCAGTCCAACACGCCTTTCGACGGAGCGGCAGACCGGGACGGCGGACTGCTCGATTACTCACGTCATCACAACGTGACACTCCAGGCATGGTCCCCTTTCCATTATGGATATTTCGATGGCATATTCATCGATGATCCAAAATATAAAGCGCTCAACGACAAATTGGATGCAATCGGCGATGCACATGGCATCTCAAAAAGTGCGGCTGCAGTGGCGTGGATCCTGCGCCATCCGGCAAAGATGCAGACTATCATCGGCACAACAAATACGGAACGGCTGAAAGAAATCGCAAAAGCAGATGCGGTGGATCTGACCAAACCGGAATGGTACAGCATCTACGAAGCTGCGGGACATGTCATTCCATAAAAACAAGGCCTGAACCCAATTTAATTGGGTTCAGGCCCTTTTTATTACAATGCCGGGATGTTGTATTGATTTGCCCGCCTAAAAGGAATATTGGCTTTATTTCTCATCTGCCGGATACAAAATCCCGGCACTTTTACGTGCCGCTTCCAGAAACTTCATCACTGTCGCTGAATGGTCAAGCAGCTTCAACGCCGCGCTGCTGTCCCCGTTTTTCATGATTTCAACAAAAGCTTCGAGTTCGGATACCATGTTGTTGTCGTTCTGGCCGAGATCGATGGTCTCAACATCTCTTCCTGTATGGATTTCCACCTCATCTATCGTATTGGCTGCTCCTTTGACCTGTATATAACCCTTATCTCCCTGAAGCAGGACAAAGTTATCACTCGTTGTATCCTTCGATCCGACACAAGTCGCAAAGAAACCTTCATAGTTCAACACACTGACACCGGAGGTATCCACACCGTTTTCGTGTTTGTTCGGCACATATGAAATTTCTTCCGGACCGCCGAACAATCCTATCATGAAATGCAAATTGTAAATATTCAGATCTGATAGTGCACCACCTGAAAACTCAGTGTTGAATACGTTCGGTGTTTCCCCTGATTTCAGTTTGTCATAACGGCTGGAGTACTGTGAATAATTCGACTGCAGCACTTTGACATCCCCTATCTTTTCGAGGTTATCCCGTATGGCTTTGTAGTGCGGGAGATGGATGGTCGTAATTGCCTCAAAAAGGAAAACCTCTTTCTTCTTGCTCAACGCAATCAGTTCTTCCAATTCCCTCAAAGTCGAAGTGAATGGTTTTTCACATATGACATGTTTGCCATTTTCAATTGCCATTTTCACATAATCATAATGCAGGCTGTTTGGTGACGCTACGTAGACCGTATTATAATTTTCATCCTTCATCATTTCATCCATATCTGTGAAAATTGCTTCCGCATTAAATGAATCCGCCAGATTCCGTGCCTTTGCTTCCGTTCTCGAATAAATGCCGTAACACGCTGCACCTTCCACCTGTCTCACTGCATCAAGAAAGCGTTCGACTATAAATCCCGTGCCAATTGTTGCTATTTTCATATTCCATCTTCCTTTTCTGCATTTTTTCATAAACCATCCTACCACAAATAACATTCAAACGTTCATTTGATTATTGGATATATTTATTATACAATACATTCAAATGATAATTTGAATGAGGTGTGGTAAATGGCTGTTAATGATCGAGTGTGTGAAGTCGAATGCATGAATGAAGAAAGGGTAAATCATGCAAAGGAATTCATGGATACAGAAGCTGTCAATAAAGTTGCAGCAATCTTCAAGGCACTGGGCGATGTAAACCGCACCCGGATAGTCCGTGCGCTCAGTATAGAAGAAGAACTTTGTGTCTGCGATGTCGCAAATATTCTGGCTTCGAGCAATGCATCTGCCTCCCACCATCTGAGAAGCCTGAGCAGACAAGGAGTTACAAAATCCAGGAAGGCAGGCAAAATGGTGTACTATTCTTTGGATGATGATCATATCAAACAGATTGTAGACATGGCCTTCATCCACCAGGAGGAGCTGAATGGATATGACAAATGATCAGAAAACATATCGTATTGATGGTTTTTCCTGCGCAAATTGTGCCAAAACGTTCGAGAAGAATGTCAAAGATATAAAAAGTGTAAAAGATGCACAGGTGAATTTCGGTGCCTCCAAGATTACGGTAACCGGCAATGCCTCTGTCCGCCAAATAGAAAAAGCGGGAGCTTTTGAAAAACTTAAGGTCGTTGATAAAAATCAACCGGAACCAGAAAGACAATCATTTTTCAAAAAGCATCGGGAAGTGTTGATTTCAACTCTTTTCATGCTGGTTGGTTTTATGTTTATTGTTATTAGCGGCGGACAGAGCATGCTTACGACAGGTATTTTTCTTGCCTCAATCATCATCGGCGGACACCAGTTGTTCTGGACAGGCATCAATAATCTCGTAAAATTACGTTTTGATATGAAAACGCTGATGACCATTGCCGTCATCGGTGCCGCTTTGATTGGTGAATGGCCGGAAGCTGCAGTGGTAGTTGTTTTATTCGCTGTAAGTGAAACCCTCGAAAGATATTCAATGGAAAAGGCGCGGGCATCCATCCAGTCATTGATGGAAATCGCCCCCAATACGGCGGTAATCAAAACATCTGACGGCACCAAAGAAATAAAGGTGGAAGATGTTAATATCGGAGATACCATGGTCATTAAACCCGGAGATAAGCTCTCCATGGATGGTATCATCAAATATGGTTCGTCGAGCATCAACCAGGCTGCAATTACGGGCGAGTCCCTGCCTGTTGAAAAAGTGAAGGGTGACGAAGTTTTTGCAGGCACTTTAAATGATTCCGGATATCTGGAAATCGAAGTCACCAAACACATTGAAGATACTACACTGGCAAAAATCATCCAGCTCGTTGAGGAAGCACAGGGGGAACGTGCGCCTGCACAACATTTCGTAGATCAATTTGCAAAATACTATACACCTGCAATCATGGTCGCCGCCCTGCTCGTTGCCATCATACCTCCCCTGTTCTTCGGCGCTTCCTGGTCCACTTGGGTGTATCAGGGACTGGCGGTACTCGTTGTGGGATGTCCTTGTGCGCTCGTCATTTCTACACCGATTTCCATTGTTTCAGCAATCGGAAATGCTGCAGGTAAAGGTGTGCTGATCAAAGGCGGTGTCTATCTTGAGAAAATCGGTCAGAGCCGGACAATCGCCTTTGATAAAACAGGCACACTGACTGAAGGGCGGCCACATGTCACTGATTTTATAACATACGATGAACATGACTCCGACACAGTACTGGCAATAGCTGCTGCAATGGAATCGAAATCCGAACATCCTCTTGCCTCTTCCATACTTGAATATGCTGGATCAAACGGTGTTGAGTACAGTGACTTCCATATTGATGATTTCCGTGCAGAGACTGGCACCGGCATTACCGGAATCATTGATGGCAATGCATACAGCATTGGCAAACCTGAAAAATTTGATGATGCCAACGGTTATCAAACAGATGGAAAAACTGTCATGATCGTCAAAGAGGATGACAGAGTCATCGGATTATTTGCAGTCATCGACCCGCTCAAAACTTCGAGTAAAGAAGCAATTGAAAAGCTCCATAAGATGGGCACGCGTACAGCAATGCTGACCGGTGACAATGAAAAAACGGCAGATGTAATTGCAAAAACACTTGGGATCGATAAAGTATATGCAGGGCTCATGCCTGAAGATAAACTGGAAGCAGTAAGAGAGATGAAATCTGAACACAAAACGGCAATGGTCGGTGATGGCATAAACGATGCCCCTGCCCTCGCGACTGCTGATATCGGCATTGCCATGGGCAAAGGGACAGATACTGCACTTGAAACCGCTGATGTAGCACTCATGGGCAATGACATCAGCCAATTGCCGTTTACCGTCAGACTGAGCAAACGCACTTTAAGGATTATCAAAGCCAACATCACATTCTCGCTGGTAATCAAACTGATTGCACTCCTACTCGTCATCCCGGGCTGGCTGACTCTTTGGATTGCGATACTGTCTGATATCGGCGCAACGCTCGTTGTGGCACTGAACGGCTTAAGATTACTCAAAGTAAAAGAATAATATATTTATAAAACGCACGGGCGGTTATCATTACAGAATAACCGCCCGTGCGTATCTTTGACCCAAAAGCTATTCAGCATCTGAATCCCCATCAATTTTTCTAATGTGAACTTTACGTATCATCTGGTCCTCCATAGCTCTTACTTCAAACACCAGACCTTCCTCCTCCAATGTATCTCCGGCTTCAGGAAAATCATTGAATTCTTTGAACAGGTACCCTGACAGGGTATCCTCCTCTTCCGGGATGTCAGTGCGGAAGATTGAATTCAATCTATGGAGCGTGATTTTTCCATCGCAGACGATCTCCACCTCTGTCATGGATTCCACTAAAGGATCGTTCCTTAAATCTGTTTCATCTTCAATCTCAAATCCAAGCATCGCCTCTATAATATCTTCGTGGGTCAGAATACCTTCTGTACCTCCAAACTCGTCAATGACAATCGCCATATGCCGACGCTCTTTAGTCATTTTTCTCAGCACGAATTCCACAGACTGGAACTCATGGATGATGATGGGTTCATGATCGCAGTATTCCATCAGTGGCTTTGATGGGTTTACCGACCACTGCAGGAGATACTTGGAATGGAACACTCCTATGATATCGTCCATATCTTTATCATATACCGGATAGCGGGTATACATCTGATCGATGACAACATCACGGACTTCCTCATAGCCCAGGTTTTTGGAGACTGCCTCCACCTCAGTTCTCGGTGTGGTCAGTACATCTTTCACATTCAAATCCCGGAAATCAAGCACACCGCGTATCCTGTATGACTCATGCTTGGCGAATACCCCCTCAGCATCGGCAATCTCCACTATAGTGCGAAGTTCATCCTTGGACACTGATGCTTTTTCCACCTCTCCTTTTGAGAGTATTCTTGTCAATGTATCTGTCAGCCAGTTCAGTACCACTGTGACCGGTTTAAGAATCACAACAAAAAATGAGATTACCGGCCGTACTGTCAGTGCAATACGTTCAGGAAATGCTGCTGCCACCGACTTGGGTATCACTTCAGCCATCACAATGATCGATATCGTCAGTGCAGCAGATGCGACAGCAACACTGATGCCGTAGTCGATAGCCAATGCCGTCACCAGAGTCGGCAGGAGTATATTTGCTATATTATTCCCAATAAGAATTGTAGTTATGAATTCACTCGGTTTTGAAACCAGTTCAAGTAATTTCTTTGCACGTTTATCGCCATTATCGGCCTTTGTCTGCAACTTCACTCTGTTTACAGCAGTCAGTGCCGTTTCACTTCCTGAAAAGAAGAAAGAAGTGAAAAATAAAATTATGATCGCTATGATCAATTTGTTTCCTCCTCATAATCCTATACAAATAAAAGAACCGGTATATTCCCACCGGTCGGAAATTAATTAATATGTATCAATTTTAACATTTAATTCTTTTGATGTTTAGCATGAAGTGAATAAAACCGCTGCCGGGGCCCGGCAGCGGTTAAATCAGATATTATTTTACTACGTCATAACCCTGATCTTCTATTGCTTCACTCATGGAAGCTGTATCCACTTGTGATTCGTCATATTCCACTACTACATTGTTGGCTTCCAGATCAACATTTGCTGTTTTTACACCGTCGAGTTCAGCTAATGCACCTTCCACAGAACTTTTACAGTGCCCACATGTCATTCCTTGAACTTCTATTGTTTTTTGTGCCATAAAAAATCTCCTCCTGTAAATATATTGAACTATACTATAAGATTTTTACCCGTTTTAAACGTAAAGCATTCGTTACAACGCTGACTGAGCTGAAAGCCATTGCAGCGCCCGCCACCCATGGTGCAAGAAGTCCAAGGGCAGCGATCGGGATGCCTGCGGTATTGTAGGCAAACGCCCAGAACAGATTCTGTTTGATGTTGCGGATTGTCTTATGGCTCAGATTGATCGCCTGCGGAATGAGTTTAAGTTCCCCGCCTAATATCGTGATGTCTGCTGCTTCAATCGCTACTTCTGCACCGGTACCGATGGCAATTCCGATATCCGCCGTTGCAAGAGCCGGTGCGTCATTGACGCCATCTCCGACCATTGCCGTTACCTTGCCTGAATTCTGTGTTTCCTGCACTTTGGCCGCCTTTTCTTCCGGCAGCACTTCTGCTATGACTTTATCAATGCCGACTGCCCTGCCTATTGCTTCTGCAGTCATTTTATTATCACCGGTCAGCATATACACTTCCAGTCCACCGGCTTTCAGTTCAGCAATTGCCTCTTTTGCACTTTCCTTAACGGTGTCCAGTACAGCCACAACACCGCTGATGGCACCGTCTGTCGCAATGATCATCGCCGTCTTACCCTCATGCTCGTACTGTTCCAGTTCATTCTGTATACTATCCGCAATATCAATGCCATTGTCTTTCATAAGCTTCCGCGTACCAACCAGCACTTCACGGTTCTCTATTGTGGCTTCTATACCATGACCCGGCACCGCTTTAAATTTCTCAACATCAGTGATCTCCACACCTTTTTCAGTTGCATATGCCACAATCGCTTCAGCAAGCGGATGCTCGGAGCCTTTCTCAGCACTTGCCAGCAGCCTGAGTGCCGCTTCATCACCACTGAAATCCGTCACTTCCGGCTTTCCTTTAGTGATGGTACCTGTCTTGTCCAGAATGATGACATCCAGTTCGTGTGTCTTCTCCAGGTGTTCCCCACCTTTGAATAAAATGCCATTTTCCGCACCTTTGCCTGTACCGACCATGATGGAGGTCGGCGTTGCAAGCCCAAGCGCACATGGACAGGCGATTACCAGTACGGCAATAGAGGCAACAAGTGCCGGTTCAAGGCTACCCGGCTGTACAAGGAAATACCACGCAGTAAATGTCAAAAGTGAGATACCGATTACAATAGGTACGAAATAACCTGAAATCAAATCGGCCATTCTCTGGATGGGTGCCTTCTGCCCCTGCGCCTCCTCGACAATCTTTACAATAGAGGCAAGCGCAGTATCCTTCCCTACACGTGTCACTTCGATTTCCACCGTACCATTCTGATTGATTGTTGCACCGATAACATTACTGTCCACCCCTTTTTCCACTGGTATGGACTCCCCGGTGATCATGGATTCATCGATGGAGGTGTTCCCTTTGATGATTTTACCGTCCACAGGCATCTTTTCGCCCGGTTTGACGATGATATGATCTCCGACGACAACATCCTCAACCGGTATCATCCGCTCTTCTCCATTCCTTATTACACGTGCCTGTTTGGCCTGCATTTCCAGTAATTTCGAGATAGCTGAAGTGGTTCTTGATTTGGCACTGTGTTCCAGATACTTGCCAAACAGAATCAATGTAATGATCAGGGCACTCGTTTCAAAATATAAGTGGGGATGCTCTGTTGCCCCTCCCATCCATCTGAAAGTTTCATACAGGCTGTAAAAGTATGCTGCACTTGTACCCATGGCGACAAGCACATCCATGTTCGCCGTTTTATTCCGCAGGTTCCTGTATGCACCTTCGTAAAACTGCCAGCCGATGATGAACTGTACCGGAGTTGCCAGAGCAAGCTGGAACCATGGGTTCATCAATATACCCGGCAAAGATATGCCAAACAGGTGATCCAGCATTGTAACCAATAATGGGATGGACAAGGCGATGGAGATAATCAGTTTCGTTTTGAGCCTCTTAAGCTGCTTGCCTTTCGCACTTTCCTTCTCTGCCGCATCCTGTTTCGGCCGGGCGCCATATCCGAGCTTTTCAATACGGCCGATCAGATCATGCTCACTTAGAGCATTTGAGTTATATTCTATGACCGCATTTTCCGTTGCCAGGTTGACAGTGGCATTGCTCACGCCATCCTGCTTGTTCAACACTTTTTCTATACGGTTGGAACATGCCGCACATGTCATGCCGGTAATGTCGAATTCTGTTTTGTCCATTTCTACACCGTACCCCAGCTTTTCAATTTTACCGGTAATATCCTCCAGCTGAATACTGCTGCTGTCATAATCGACGGTCGCTTTTTCTGTCGCCAGATTCACTTTCGCATCGACATCATCCATTTTATTCAATACTTTTTCTATACGGTTGGAACACGCTGCACATGTCATACCGGTCACATTTAGCGTAACATTCTTATCATTGCTCAATTCATTTCCCTCCTTTACTTGGAGAATTGTTTCAGAACAGCCATAAGTTCTTCTATGGAATCATCGCCTTCTCCTTTTGTAATGGCATCACTTACACAATGTTTCATATGACGTTCCGTAACAGAATACCCGACATTCTTCAGCGCGGACTGGATGGCACTGATCTGCACAAGTATATCTACGCAATATCTATCTTCATCAATCATCTTCTGAATACCACGCACCTGGCCTTCAATCCTTTTAAGCCGTCTCATCACTTTCTCTTTTTCCTCATCTGTCCGCGGTTCTACTGTATAGTCGTGGAGGTGCTCGCCCATTTCATCACATCCTCTTGTTTTCTCAATTCAATTATACCCCCTATGGGTATTTAGGTCAACTCTCAGAACTGATAATAAAAAACCGCCAGCATCAGCTGACGGCAAAGTCGATTTTATACGGTATTGATTTATTTTCAGTTTATCCTTGGGACACCAGAATTTAAAACTGTAGTCATAAACGCCTGTGTTCTGGAGATGCAGATGTATGGAATTCATCCATGAAATCACGAATATCCATATTCATCAAAGAAGAACTATCCTCAAAAAGCTGCTTGAGTTCCGCAACCTTTTCTTTATCAAAACGGCTCTTTAAATTATTTTCAAATTTCCTGTCTATCACAGATCTGACTTCGCCTCTCCTGAATTTATGTCCTACGGGATATTCCACGGACACCTTTTCAGATTCTGTACCATCTCCAAATATAAGTTGGACTGCATTTGAAACGGACCTTTTTTCCGGATCTAAATAGTCAGATGAGTACTGCTTGTTTTCCGTAACCTGCATCTTTCTGATAAGGCTGTCGATTTCCGGGTGTTTCTCATGATACTCATCCGAGTAGTATTCCGTTTTCAAATCACCATTCAACAGACTGATTGCGATGATATATTCCAACGAGTGATCTCTGTCAGAAGGATTTTGCAATTTCCCCTTATTCGCTATGATTCTGATCGCTGACTCATGGGTTGATATTCTTATTTCCTTGATTTCCTCAAGTCTGTCCCGAAACTTGCCATTCAATGCCATCGCCGCTTCCGCCCCTGTCTGGGCATGAAATTCTGCTGGGAAATCTGCTTTGAATAAAATGTTGTTGACTACATAATCAGACAGGTGCCTTGAAAGATTAATATCGTTGTCATTCATGACATTCGTATTGAATCCCCAGTCAGGCTCACTCAGTACATTTGGATAGCCTTCATTTAATTTATGCGTAAGGAGTGCCAGTCGCACCCCCCTCATTGTTGCATCACCTGCCGCCCATGATTTCCTCGTCGTCACATTGGGCGAATGCCTGTAAACCCGGAGGGAGGCTCCGTCTGCAAATACGTTGCTTACAGTATTTTTAATTTGTTCATTGTTTCCGCCGATCATCTTTGATGTAACTGCAGCAGTCGCAAGCTTAACAAAAAACACATGGTCATATCCATTGCGGTTCAGACTGTTGCTCAGAGAAAGGACGCCTTGAATTTCATGCGCTTTTATCATGGTTGTAAGGACATCGTGCACCGTCAGCCTATTCCCTTTGGAAGCTTCGGAATAAGCTGTAGCAAGAATACCGCCCAGATTATCAGAGGGATGTCCCCATTCTTCTGCCAGGAAGCAGTCATTATAATCCAGCCATCTGATCATTAGCCCGATGTTCCAACTTGCTTCCTGAAGACCAAGAGGCTGGCTGATACCCGGAACCATCACACCATCTTCTCTGTAGTCCCCTTCCTCAGCCGGCCCCAGCATCTTAATACACTCCGGATTATCCAGGGATTTGATCATACAGCCCATACTGTCTTTTAAAATCAGATGTGCAATATCCATAGTATTTTCATCGAATGATGCCTCTTCCGACACATAACGGGAAATTTCTTCAATCACTTCATCAAACTTCACTTGTTTTCCTCCTGTTCATCCGGCAGTACGGTACGGTCAATTTTGGAATCCATCTCTTCATACTCATGGAGTTTTAGAATTTCGTACAGTTCTTTGCGGGTTTGAAGTTTATCAAGCACAGGCTTTTGGGTCCCTTTTTCTTGAATCACTTTATAAGTTTCTTCCACATTATATGCTGCTGCCCTTAATGAAGTGACAGGAAATATCACCAGATCAATGCCTATTTCAGAAAAAGTTTCCAGATCAATATAGTCCGTCTTACCAAATTCAGTCATATTGGCAAGTATAGGAGCGCCGATTTCTTTTCTAACATGCCGGAAATCTTCTGATGTCTTCATCGCCTCCGGAAAGACGATATCCGCTCCGGCCTCTACATAAGATTTCAACCGGCTGGTCATGCCTTCCATCCCTTCTATTGCAAAGGCATCCGAACGTGCAACAATTTTCAATGTCGGAGCCACCTGCCGGATCATTTGTATCTTTTTGACCATTTCATCCTCAGATATTAATTTTTTCCCATTCAAATGGCCGCATTTTTTTGGAATCTGCTGATCTTCAATCTGGACAGCAGCTACTTTCGCTTCTACCATCTCCAGACAGGTCCTCGCAACATTGAGCGGCTCACCAAAGCCATTATCGATGTCTACGAGTAAAGGCAGGTTTGAAGCACGGATAATTTCGCGTGCCCGTACAGCAACATCCTCCAGTGTCAGGAGTCCAATATCCGGAATCCCCTTACTGGCAGATAATGCGCCGCCGGACAGATAGATATGATTGAAACCGTTCTTCCTTGCCAAAAGGGAGCTCATGCCATCATGAGCTCCAACTACAGGTAGTGCATTATCCTTTTTCACGTTCTCCATAAATTCCAAAGCCAGCTGCTTCTGACTTTTAGCATCCTCTATAATCCATGTCATTGAATATCATCCCTTTTCATTTATCTCACCCTGGCAAGACGGTTGAGTATCATAGGAAGGAATACAGAAAGTATTGTCAGTGCAGCAAAAAGTATTGCTATAGGTGAGGCAGTTATAATCCCCCATAAACTGTCATAGCTTACATTCGCCATCCTGAAGTTCTGCTCCATCTGATTCCCGATAATAACAGCCAGGATAAGTGGTGCGGTCGGTATATTCAATATCTTCATAAACAGACCGATGATACCGAATATGATCAGAATGAAGAAATCGATAATACTGTATCCAAGCGTATATGTTCCTATGAACGCCAGTACTAGTATAATCGGATAAAGGATATGAGGAGGTGTTTTTAATATTCTGATCAAAAATCCGATTAAAAGAATATTCATGATGACAAGCGCAATGTTTCCGATGAATAGACTGTTGATGAACGTCCAGGCAACTTCAGGCTGATTTTGGAACAGCATCGGCCCGGGCTGCAGACCCAGCATGATGAGTGCCCCGAGAATTACTGCGGTTGTACCTGATCCCGGTATCCCCATTGTAAGCAATGGAATGAATGCTCCGACGGCCGCTGCGTTGTTGGAAGACTCAGGTGCTGCAAGACCTTCAGGTGCTCCTTTACCAAATTCATCTCTGCGTTTGGAAATCTGCTGCTCTGTCGAATAACTGATCATGGATGCAATAGAACCACCTGCCCCTGGTAGTATCCCTACCAGGAACCCAACCGGTGCCTGGCGGATCACCGGCCAAACTGAACGGTTCCACTGCTCCTTTGTAATCCATGAATTTCCAACCTCTCCCTTGATTCTCTGATCCTCATCTTTGATAAGCAGGATATTATAAAGCACTTCACCAACGGCATAAATACCGATGATAACGACAAGGAAATCGATACCTTCACTCAGGTGCGGGATATCAAATGTATAGCGGTATACCCCGGACTGGGAATCTATACCGATTGTTGTAACCACCAGACCGAGCAGCATTGAAACGAACCCTTTGATCATATTCCCTTTTGAAAGCGAGACGACTGCAGAAAGTGTAAACAGCAGAAGGAAAAAGTATTCTGCCGGCCCAAATTGCAGTGCAAAGCTTGCCAATGGTTTTGCCAGGAATACAAAGCCAATGATGGCAACAGTTCCACCAACTAATGAAGCCAGTGTTGCCAAAGTCAGTGCCTGTCCTGCCTGACCCTTTCTGGTCATTGGGTACCCGTCAAAAGTAGCGGCGATGGCTGATCCATCTCCTGGCGTATTTATAAGTATCGAGCTCCTTGAGCCACCATACATCGCCCCGTAATAGATTGCTCCTAAAAGAACGAGTGCACTTGTAGAGTCCATCCCAAAAGTAATCGGGATGAGTACAGCCACAGCCGTAGCCGGCCCGAGACCCGGGAGCATACCTACAATGGTTCCGAGCAGACCCCCAATGATGATGAATATCAGGTTCTGAAAACTCATAGCTGTTGCAAATCCTTCAAAAAAACTATTCCAATCTATGCCCATTGGTACCCCTCCTCTACGGCAGGCTGACGCTTAACAGTTCTGCGAACGTATACCATGAAATAAATGAAAATAATACTGCCACGATAATATTCATCAACCATTTGCGTCTTCCGTTTATTAAAAATAGTAATGCCCCTAAAAATAATACTGTAGAAATTAAAAATCCGATGCGCTCAAACAAGAATGTGTAACCTAAGCAAAATACCAACACAACGATTACCTTCACCGTCAGTTCTTTATCAGCAAAAATCTTATATGCATCAAAAACTTTTTTCTTATCTTTGAACTCAGATAGGATATAAAGGATCGACATGCCTAAAAGTGAAAATCCTATCAGCAGCGGATAATTCATCGCTGCTGTAGGATTACCAACTTTAGCTTCAGGCAGGTTATATGTCAGTATCAGATAGATTACGGAAATCAACAATATGATTGAAGGTACTATGAATCTAATGATCTTCACCCACTTTTCCGTATATTAATAAAATTATTCAGTCAAACCTGCTTTTTTCATAAGATCTTCATACATCTTACTCTGTTCATCAAGGAATGCTTTTGTCTCTTCGCTGTTCATATAATAATCTTCCCAGCCATTATTTTCGAGAACTTTCTGCCATCCTTCACTTTCGACCATCTTGCTGAATGTTTCATCCCAATATGCAATTTCTTCTTCTGTCATATCAGGCGGTCCCATGATGCCTCTCCAGTGCGGGAAAGTAAAGTCAATTCCCTGATCCTGCCAGGATTCTATGCTTTCATCCTCAGGAATTGGTTTATCAGCAGTTGTCGCTATGATGTTAAGGTTTCCACTCAAATGCTGCTCCAGTGATTCGGAAAGTGAAAGTGTTGCCACATCAACATGGCCGCCAAGAAGTGCAGTCAGTACATCTCCTCCACTTTCGTAGATCATGAACTCAAGCTGTGATACATCCACACCATACTCTTCTGCGACACGTACGAATGACAGATGGTCATTATTTCCTAATGCCGGACCTACAGCAATTTTCAATGACTTGGGATCTTCTTTCAGCATTTCCAGCATTTCTACACCATCATCGATTTCTGAACCTGATGGTACGGCAACAGAAATCCATTCTGTTGCGAGGATAGCCAATGGCGTGAACTCTTCATATGTAAGGTCACTTTGGCCCAGAAGGTTATTCGCAATGACTAGACTTGAGTTGATAGCAAGTGAGTGGCTGTCCTGCCCTTTAAGGTATTGCCAGCCGACTTCGCCGCCACCACCGGGTTTGTTGACAACGCTCATATTCTGTTCAACCAGCCCTTCTTGTTCCAAAACATTTTGGAGAGCACGCGCTGTCGTATCCCAGCCGCCACCAGGTGTCGCCGGGGCAACAAATTCAACATTTTCACTTGGATAATTAGATTCTGATGATCCACTGCTGCATGCGCTGAGTACAAGTACTACAGATAACATAACGATAGAAAGAAACTTCATACGATTCTTCATAAATATATCCCCCTTTAAGTATTTTTAAAATTCTTTTTATTGCATATATTCATACTATATAGAGGGGATCAAAATGTAAACGCTACCAAATTTAAAAATATAAAGAACTTTATGTTATTAAAAAACATAAAGTTCACGGTCTGTTTTTCCTATATTTCTTTTCCGGTCGTCCTTTGTCTCCGAAATCCTGTGATACAGTCACTTTACCTATTTTTCTTAAATGTTCCAAATACCGTCTTACCGTTGTTCTGGATGTCCCCAGATAGTCACCCAGTTGGGAAGAAGTCCATTCCTCATCTATTGAGAATACTGCTTCCACCTTTTTAAGTGTGACCGGATCAATGCCCTTAGGAAGCTCATTATCCTCGCTTGGACCCTTTCGACCGAAATACTGGTCGATCATTTCCTGGTCCATCTCATCTGTTTCAGTCAGTTCTAAGTTCCTGTTCAGGTATTCGTTGACGACCTCACTTAGTTTATCCAGCTTGACCGGCTTGACCAAATAATAAAGGGCACCGAGCTGTATCATATTTTTGACTATCAAGCCTTCCTGGCTGGCAGTAATTGCAATGAAATTCATATATGGGTACGTGCTCAAGACATCTTCCATCAATCTGTCCCCACGCATATCCGGCAGATAAACATCCACCAGCATAAGATCAATCTTTTCATTTTCAAGTATTTCAAAACAGCCGGCTGCATTCAGGGAGGTATATATCTCTTCCACAGAAGTATTTTTCAGTAAATACTCCTTATACATCTCTGCTATTCTGAAATCATCCTCAATGATTAGAATCTTCATTTCCCTTTTTTCCTCCTTCTGAAAGTGGAACTTCAACTGTAAAAGTGGTTCTCCCGTCTTTTGAATCGATGTCTATATATCCACCGAGCAGCTCAATGTTGTTACTGACATTAAAAAGACCGTAACCTCTGTTAATTTCATCAGTTTTAGTTGAATATCCCTTTTTGAATATTTCTTTTTTATCGTCAATTCCTGGACCATTATCCTGCACAATTATCTCCAGCCAGCCATCAAAGTAGCCTATATAGAAATTGATTTCCGGATTTTGCTGATCGCCAACCGATTCTATTGCGTTGTCCACAAGATTACTGATGATGGTAATCAGGCCATTGATGATAAGTTTATCCTCAATATTATCCACCTGACTGTTCTCATCAATTTTGAATTTCACCCTTTTTTCGTTCGCTTTATTCATTTTTGCAATCAGCAGCGCTTTGAGACGGTCTTCTTCTATATCAGCAAGATTAATACGATAGCCATCCAGGTTCTCTATTTCATCATTAAGAACCCCTCTGATGCCATCATACTTCTCCATTTCCAAAAGACCGGAAATAAGGTGAAGCCTATTTTTATACTCATGACTCTGGGCCCTTAAATCGTCAAACAAGGATTCTACGACAGTGAGCTTGTTTGAAAGCTCGGACATTTCCGTCATATCCCTCAATATGAGTACATGTCCTGAAAGCTCTTCTTTTTCGTATAGATTATTAATGATGACGATGATTTCCTTGTCATTTAAATGCGTTTCAAAATACATAATCCCCGTTTTATCGCCATTAATTTCCAATACATTGTCCATATCTTTGCCGAAGTATGTCTTTATATTAGGAGTATCCACCTCCGAATCTCCGGGAATATCAAGGTATTTCTGCGCAGCACCATTCGCATAAATAATTCTTCCGGATAAATCAGATGCCACGATTCCTTCATCCAGGGTCGAAAAAATATTTTCCCTGTTTTTCAGAATCATCGTAATCTCTTTGGGCTCATAGCCGAGTGTCTCTGATTTTATGTATTTTCCGAACCACCTGCTGATGAAGAAGCTGATGATGACAAAGGTGATGATCATATAAAGTAATTGGTGAAGCTTATCTACGATTTTTTCAATGATCTTGCTTTCAAAATAACCCACTTTCACAACACCGCTCAGTTGCCTCGCTTCATCACCGGCATATATAGGCGCCATAGCAATAATAGAAGGTTCAATATATTTATCCGTCTCTTCAGTATAGTAGGCACCAAAAATATTTGCTCTGGCATCCTCATCAAACGGTTCATGTTCCCCTACTTTATCTGGATTCGGATGCGACAGGATGATCCCTTCCCTATTTTTTACAATGACGAAATCTATGTCGTTCTCAAAAATATACTGGTTCGTAATCGTCTGGACCTTCTGATTATCACTTAAATGGTTCCCGTCAACCAATGAAGGCAGAAAAGAAATCGTTTTGGCCGATTGCAGGGTGAGCCTTCTTGCATTGTCATAGTATTCATTACTTGAATGATAAAGGTAGAATACCGACAGGGAAATGATGATCAGACTGATTACTCCGATTAATATTCCATTAATTTTCGTCTCAAGACTTACATCTAACAGTCGTTTCATAATAATCATACTTCCTCAATTGAATTAGATATCATTATATCAGTAATTCATGAGCCGTTGAAGAATCACTTCCTTTGATCTCTGAAATTTCCAATAATTCACCCGGATATGATTACTGCCATAACAGCCAATAGGATAAAGCGGATGTGACTGCGACAATTATAAATACACATGTTGAAAATGTTGCGATGACATAATGGTCTTTTTTGCTGAGTATGCCCGTTTGGAATGCAAAATATGAAGTCGGTGAATGTATCGGAAAGATATTCGTTCCGCCAACTATCATAATAACAAGGAAGGCAATGCTGAGAACCGGTATATCCGCAATGTTCGCATAGGAGATAATGACAGGGAATATGACGATGATTGCAGAAGATGGGACAATGAATATCATCCTGAATGCAAATGTAATCAATGCAATAAGTATGATTTTCATATGTGTGCCGGAGTCATCCGGTACAAACTGCAGCATCTGCTCCGCAATCATTGCAGCAGTACCATTCTCTTCCAATAAAATCCCGATCGAAAATGAGGCGCCGAGCAGAAGAAAGTTTTCCCAGTCGAACGCTCTGATGTCTGAATTGGCGAGCAGGCCGACTTTCGGATGTGAATATATAACCAATAACAGCATAGGCGGCAACAATGTCGGAACAATATTATTATCTGTAACAGCCCACGTTACAATCATCAGACCGAAAGTAAAAATCACAAACCAAAACCGCTTTTTTTCTGAAGCCGTTTCAAAAAATGCTTCTGTCTGAAATTCAGCATTCTCAACATCTCTTGAAATTTCTGAAATATAAGTGTGATTTAAATAATTCCATGTAAATACATTGACCAAAAACAATGAAGTCCACAGCGGCGGGGCAATGATCAAAAACCACTGCAGCCACCCGAGGTCTGCCACATTGTAATCACTGAGAAGCTGCGCTGCAAGAACCGGGAATCCCCCTCCAGTGTATACAATGATTGTCCCATTCTGGTTCATCAATCCAATAACATACAATGCATATTTTTTAAATATGCTCCTGTCAGAAAATCCAAAGGCATCATTCAATCGATCAACAAATGGCAGCAGCATCTTCAGCCTTGCAAATGCCGAAGGCATGATCACCGGAAGTACTGCTATCATTAAAGGCAGTGCAATCGCGATTGCTTTCGGCCCTCTTGTATTCAGTTTCAAAAGCTGGGAGGCGATCATTCTGTCCACTCCAGCCTTACCGAGTACTCTGCTGAGAATCGTTAAGATCAAGATGAAATATAACGCAGAAGACAGGAATCCCGTCATCGCTCCTTCAACCGAATCCACCAGACCGAGTATCAACATCATTGCAAGAAGCAATATACTCGCAGCTCCGGAAGGCAGGGGTGAAATTGTCCAAAGGTAAATGGCAAGCATAAGAAGCCCCACCGTCCTTTGCTGTTCAGGACTGAAGTCCTGAAGAAAGGTCGATGGAGCTATGAAAATTAGAGCTATAATAATCAATAGTATAATTATATTGAATGTTTTTGTGAAACGCCTTCTATTAATGTGCATATTGTTTCACCAGCTCTGCCACCCTGTTTAAATTCCTATTATTTAAGGGTTTCCTTTTTTATGACCTCTGATGCAGACTTTCCAGCAGTTCTCCCGAATACCGAACCTGACATCAAACCGGAACCGCCTGGATAATTATGATAGAAAAGTTCTCCCACCATTTCACCCGCTGCGTATAAACCTTTGACAGGCTGCGAGGACTCATCCAGTACTTCTGCTTTGGCATTCACCTTGATTGCACCGAATGTAAATGTGATTCCACATGTCACAGGATAAGCGTAATAAGGGGCTTTATCGAACTTCAATGCCCAGTTTGTTTTTGCAGGAGAGATCCCTTGTGTAGATTTACCATCTTTGACACTCGGATTATATTCCCCCTCCTGCACAGCATCATTATAATTCTTTATCGTCTCCAGAAAAGCTTCCTTCTGTACTCCCATCTTCACTGCCAGTTCTTCTAATGTGTCTGCCTTGAACATGGTCGCTTCCTCAAGTTCATACTCCACGCGCAGCATATCACGTACCTGGCTGTCATACAGCTGGAAAGCTTTATGTTCCGGTTGTTTCAATGTTTCTTTACCATACTTGGCATAAGTATAGTTACGGAAGTCAGCACCTTCATCCACGAAACGTTTTCCTTCCGTGTTCACAATCAGTCCCAGCGGATAAGATGATTTTTTATATATGTCACCTGGCTTACTGTAATCCCCGACTCTTGGTGCATTATAATCTGTTGTATGTGCATGGCATCCGTCATATTGACCTGCGCGGACTGCACCGGCTTCCAATGCCATAGCAATCCCATCACCGGTATTATATTCACTGCCTCTGACCACTGCATCTTCCCATTCATCACCCAGATGTTCCATGCGCTTCTTCTTATTCGCTTCAAAACCGCCACATGCCAAAATCACAGCATCTGTCGAAACAATGGCATTCCCGCCGTCTTTTCGGTTTACGTGTACAGCTGAAATCGCCCCGTCTGTTTTCTCAAGCTTTACCGCAGGGGACTCATACCAGATTTCCACTCCATTTTCCTCAGCTTTTTTAAAGAGTGACTCAACCAGACCAATCCCTTTGTTATCAGTCTTTACCGGCAATCCGCCCCAGAAAGTCTTTTTACCGTCTTTTTCAAAGAACTGGTTTTCATTCATAATGAATTTTACACCTTGTTCTTTCATCCACAGAATTGTTTCATAAGATTTGGAAACAAGATGGTCTGCAAGTTCCGGTTTACTTTTTCCCTGTGTCACTTTCATCAGATCGGCATGAAAATCCTCGTTGGCATACACAGGCATCTCAATATCATCCTCTTCCGACAGCCCATCAACGATCTGTTTTATACCATCAAGATCTTTATATGCGAAGCGTATTGCTCCATCAGTGAAGAATGAGTTGCCGCCACGTTTATGTTCCGGCCCCTTTTCAAGCATCAGGACCTTCGAACCCTTTTCACTTGCAGTAACCGCAGCACTGAGTGCAGCGTTCCCCGTACCGACGACGACAACATCAAAATGTTTATTATTTTCCATCATGTTCCACCCTTTATCTAAATATTCGTTAACTTCAGCATAGAAGAACCCTTGACATAAGTAAAATATAGTTTTTTAATGATAATCAATAGAATTTTTCTATTTCAAGGAGGATAGTTATGAATGAAAAGGATTGGCACCTGCTTACAAGTCTTTACGAAGAAAGAAACATTACAAAAACTGCAAAGAAATTATATATTTCCCAACCCTCCCTCACATACCGTATTAAACAGCTCGAGAAAGAATTTGGAATCTCTTTTTTCCATCGTGGAAATAAAGGCATCACATTCACCAGTGAGGGAGAATATATGGTCAAGTATGCCCGGAAAATGATACAGGAACTCAGAAATACCCAGGATGCACTCGCGAATATGAGTGACACTTTGGAAGGGACACTACGCCTGGGGGCATCCAGTAATTTTGCACATTATGAATTACCGTCAATACTTGAAGGTTTCATAGACCAGCATCCGGATATAGAGGTGCAGCTTAAAACCGGATGGAGTTCAAATATAATCGACCAGCTGCAGGATGAATCCATTCATGCAGCATTCATAAGAGGGGATGTAAAATGGAATGGCGGAAAAGTATTGATCAATGAAGAAAATATGAGTATTGTTTCAAAACACAAAATAAAATTGGAAGACCTGCCTGATTTAAACTATATAAAATATCAGACGGATCCGCTGTTGAAAAGCACGTTTGATGACTGGTGGATGAAAAACTTCGATACCCCTGCCCACACATCAATGGAAGTGGATCGCATCGAAACATGCAAAGAAATGGTAAAAAAAGGACTCGGATATTCATTGATGCCAAATATCAGTCTTCGTGAAGAAGAAAATCTATACACTGTGAATATGAAAATAGATGGCAAAAATATCATTCGAAAATCATGGCTTTTATATAAAGAGGATACGCTGGACTTAAAGCTGATCAGAAGCCTGCGTCTTTTCGTCAAAGAATTTTATCATTTATAGAGAGAAGGCAGGACCCTTGACAGGCACTGCCTTCATATCTTAAGACGGCTACTTATTCGTCATTTCTGGTTTAACAGCATGAAGTGCGTTGGTGACTTCCCCAAATTCACTGGCATGGGGCCGATCGTCTCCATCCTCATATCCGTAATCAAACATGCGGTTTCGATTGAGTGTCAGTTTTCTGAAGGATGGTCTCAGCAGATCGAACATCCTGTATCGATCACTCAAGTGCGGGAACCGTTCCTGATAAGATAGAATCTCGTTCCTGACGGCTTCCCACAGTCCACTCTCTGGAAATGCTTCATACAGTTCCAGAATATCCCCCAAATATCGGAAATGACAAATGAACAATCCTGTAAGGATGAATTGAGTCAAACCTTCCGGAGCTTCAGCACGCAGCACTTGTTTCAGATTATCTGATAGAGGCTCGAGCTCAGGCAGCGGCTGATCACTGATGTTCACATCATCCACAAAATCTTTCATAATGGTACGCTCTGGAATATAGTCTTTCATTACAAGAACCGTATTCTGTCCATGTGGTGAAAAAACAGTACCATATTGATACAAATAATGCAGCAGCGGCGGAAGAATCGCTTTTACCAGCCTGTCCACCCATTCTTTTGCATTCAATCCGGATTTTTCAATCAACTTGGACACAAACGGGGTGCCTTCATGATCGATATGGAGCAGCGCGGCAAGTGTGATTGCATTTTCTCCTTCAGCCAATTCATTATAGATGCTCTCCCGAAAAACGACGCCCAGCAGTTCAAGGTATTGGTACGGTGTACCCTCCACTCCATTAAAGATCGGGTGATCGACATTCATCGTCGCCACTTCTCCCAATAGACCAAGTCGGCATTCATCTTTCAGGAAAGAATCTTTTTCCAGTATACCTTTCATGAAATGCGTAACCTCAGGTGCAATGACAGTACGTTCTCCAGGGAGTCCACGGTAAACCAGTGTATTCAAAATGCTCATCGGCAGTTTCACGTGATACTTCTCTTTATTTGTCATATTGACAAATGTACGTACCGATTGCTGCGGCAGATATTCATCCGGACTTTCGCCTAACGGCACAATTTTCTTCCCGGCAATTTCCGAAGCAAACATCGTCACAATCGAGTGACTCCACTGCCAAGTATGGACCGGCATAAAATAATATTCCGCGGGATCCAGATCCATCGTCCTTAATCGTTCATTAAAATTCCCAACCAGTACTTCATCGAGTTCCTGATCCAACACCTGCTCATAAGTAACAGTTTCTGTCGAATGGAATGTGCCAATGTCTTTATGGACAGCGATCCATGAAATATTTATCATTTCCTTTTTCTCCGGCGCAAATTGAAGGTAATCTTCATATCCAAAACCAATCCGTCCCTTATTATAAGTAATCCATGGATGACCGGCCATCTCACCTTCAAGTTCTGCATAACCCAGCTCAGTCAGTGCTTCAGAGGTCTTTGATCCCCCCGATAAATGGGTGTCTGCCACTAAAGTATGCAAATATTCCCTGACCAGATGCCCGGTAGTCGAACCTGTCATATCTGCGTCCTTCTGAATGCTGAGCAGCAGTGACATGGATGCCGGTATATTCTTCTTGTCATCATTCAATACTTCAATTGTTTCAGGTCTGACTGACACACTGTCGAACAAACGCCGATATGCCTGGAATCGATAAACGCCCCCTTCCCTGTCTGTCCATTCATAAGTACGGATCCCATCCTCTTCCTTTGTTATTTCAGGCGTGAAAATCCCTTCATAGATGAATTCCTGCAGCATTTTCGATAATAAACGCCGATCTGCCTTCTGCCAATTTTCCTCTGTTAACATCGTCAATGGTGTTTCATTTATCTTCACATTTCCAACTCCTTCTATATAATGGATGTCTTGATAATTTCAAACATATATTGAGCACTCACTGGATTCTTCATCAGGAATCCACCATCATATTCTTTCTCTGCATGCCGAATTGCTGGAAGACATTATTATCATGAATCTGATAGATTTGTTCTCCTGCGATCTGATTGATGATCTTAGCACTTCTGAATGCTCCGAGTCCGAGATCCGGTGCACCGACACCATGTGTGTGCAATTCCCCATTTTGAATGAATAGATGATTTCTGCTTTCAATTTTAGTCTTTACTTCATAATTCTCATTTATCTTTAACTGACCCAGCTCATCCCACTCAAGCAGATGCTCAATCCCTTCCAGAAAATCCGGAATATATGGGTGATATCCTGTTGCCAGTATGACGACATCGGAGCGTTCATCCATTGCAGTGCCCTCTTCGTGCTGATGCAGTGACAATCTGAATCGATCACCCCACTCCTCGATTGAAACCAGTTCCGTCAGTGCCTGAAGGTGTACATCCAGATTATGGTTACCGATTGATCGCTCATACATTAAATCATAAATGTCGGAAATCGTTGAAAAGCTGATCCCTTTGTACAGCAATGATTGGTTTGCCATGACTTCCTGTTTCTTTTCACTCGGAAGCTGGTAGAAGTATTTTGTGTAATCCGGTGTAAAATGCTCCAATCCAAGCTTTGAATATTCCATAGGATAAAAACCCGGAGATCTTGTAAACCATGATAATCTATAATTATTTTCCTGCTGTCTGTCCAGAAGATCATAAAAAATTTCAGCTGCACTCTGGCCTGAACCGATGACCGTCACAGATTTTGCATCTGATGTATCATGACGTTTATTCATATACTCTGATGAATGAAACACTCTGTTCTGCTTATTCATCTGAAGTTTTTTTGGGATATACGGTTTCGTACCAATCCCCATCACAACATGCTTTGTTTCGTATGTTTCGACTTCCTCACTGTCATGGGATTTCACAGTTACACGATAGTTCCCCTCTTCTGTCTGTTCGATGTCCTCCACTTCATGCCCGAAACAAAGATGCGGAAGCTGCTCTGTAATCCATTGGCAATAGTGATTATATTCAATTCTCGGAATATGGAAGTTTTCATAAAAATAAAACTGATAGATGCGTCCTTGCTCATGCAGGTAATTTAAAAAGCTGAATCTGCTTGTCGGATCCACCATCGTTACGGCATCCGCCATGAATGGAACCTGCAGTGTGGTCCCCTCCATGAGCATCCCCGGATGCCATTCGAAATTCGGATTTTTATCGAAAAACATCGAGTTGCATTCGGTTTTTTCCAGTAATGCCGCCAATCCCAGATTAAACGGTCCGATACCAATTCCAACTACGTCTAAAACCTGTTTTGCTGCCAATCCGTCCATCTCCTTTCAAAACTTTTACGACTGCATGCCATCAGCAGCCCCCTTTTATCCGGCAGATCTATTTCTTTCATCCGACTGAAGCCGCATCTTTCAAATACATGAATCATCTTTTCATTTTGAATATCCGGTTCCGCTATTACTTTCTTTGTTTTTGATGCTTGGAACTGATGATGCAGCATTGTCATCAATAATGGATAAATATAACCTTTCCCCAAATAATCTTTATTTCCGATTAAAAGATGGATGCCCTGATCGTATGCATTGAAATCATAATAGTTGCCGATCAAATCATCTTTCACCCAATATGTTTCCCAGTAACTAATGGGTCTGCCATTGATCGTACCGATCAATAATTTCTGATGGTCATCTGCCAGGGCGTGCTCCAGGTGGTTTCTATAATCCTCAAATGGTATGTCCATCTGCCAATATGGAATCACATGTGGTTCATGCATCCATCCATGGAGGAGGGGCGCATCTGACTCAGTAACCCCCCGAAACGAAACACGGAACGAGATCTTGAATTTCCGGATTGGATCATAATGTCTGAATGGGATGGCCCGTTCCAGTCCTGCTTCAAATTTCATTGAGCTCACCTGCTGCTACGAACAATGGATTTCTGACCGCCGTATAGACAGACTGCGTTTCAAGAGACCCTTGCAGCTCATCCATGCCATGCACTCTGGTCAATAGATTAGCTTTGCATGGAAGTTTCTCCCCGGTCAATAAAGACTGTATCAAATTTGTCTGGTCACCATATTGCTTAAGCAGTGCTTCCAATTCATTTTTCAACATCGATAATAAGCGCTGTTCGTCAATCAGACGGCTTACACCAAATGCATTAATCAGACCGAAAAGGTTATTGAAAAAGAAATAGTAGCGAAAACGTTCTTCAGCAATCGAATCTGCACAAATGGTGTCACTTCTTCCATTCAGATCCGGTACCGCCTGACTCAGTTTTTCTGAATGGGATTCCATGAAATAATACCCTTGATTGTCTCTGGAATAAAACTCATCAGGATATCCGGATTCATCCAATTTTACAAGTGCATTTTGCTGATGCGGCTCAAGTGCAATGCCATATGTCCTATACAGCCAGTACAACGGCCGCAGGCTTATTTCCATATAGCGCCGGAACCAATTTTCACTGGCCTCCTCTGATGAAATATGCTCATTTTCTGCAATCTGATAAATGACATTCGCCAGATGGGACTTCCCTCCGTCAATATGGTCCTGACACAAGGCTGCGAGCAGGGTCGTTCTTTCCCCCGCTTCCTCCTGAAATGGATTCTCACGTATGACCACTTCAAATCCTGATTCCCCACCACCCAGTTTCAATGTGATATATGCAGGATCTTCAATGATTTTAAATGAAGGCTGTACTTCCTTCATCTCGTCCAACAAAAGATTTTGCAGGAGCCGGCTCACTTCAACGCCGCGTTCAAGCTCCTTACGCTGGTTGACTCTCAGTGAATTCGTAATCCTGACCGGAATAGAAAACTTATACATATATGATGCAGCCGGATGATAAAGCGTCCGAACAGAGGATGTCGGATAAAATGCACTCCCCTGCGGCCCCAGGTATGACAGTGCTCCAGATTCAATCTGATACTGTACATCTTCTCTGCCTAAAAGTTTTCTTGCCTGAAGCGGATGAACCGGGATCAACGAAGCGCCGTCCTCTTCGCAATATCGGGATTTAAACGCTTCTGAAACAAATGGATCCCGTTTTAATTCCTCTTTGATCATTGAGGATGCTGTTATCGGTGCAGCTGAGTCTTCCTCTACCAGCTCTGCTTCCGCTTGAAAATAATGAAGCTGAAAAGCCCCTTTCCTCTCAGGAGTGAAAATACATGCTTCATCTTCATCAATCCCCTGCAGACTCTTTGGTGTCGGGTGCAACTGATGCCCAATCAGTAGTGACTGCTCTGATTGCAGAAATGTTTTCTCAACCTGATAGCATTCCTCAAAGTTTTGACTGCGATTTTCGATAATTCCTTTTGTCGTCTGATGGCTTAAAATTGTTCTCAACACCAGTTCTTCTGTTTCCACCGGTCTTTCTGCCCTCTCATTCAAATCTTTTTGCATATAGTGAATGAGCGTTAAAAAATCCATACGTTTTAAATTGTTTTCTTTTACCTGCTGATACATATCCGATGAAAATAAATGGCGTCCTGTATCCGATTTGTAACGCACCGGGACATATAAAGTAACGGACTGGCTGTCAAAAGGAATCATAAGAACCGATTCATACTCTCCGCCCTCTACAGGAAGCCCCGATTGTCTGACAGAGATCCACTCCCCTCTATTCGTTTCCTTTATATAGCAATTCAACAGATTCTGCATCGCTAAATAATCAGTTATGGATTGAGTGTCCATATACTTCCTCCTTTATCATCTGCTCAATTTCCACAGCCCTTTGCTGCATCCTTTCGACATGCCCCTGCATTTTTTCAATCGTATTCAAGGGGTTGAGCATCGTGAATTTCAGATAGACATTTCCATCCTGTTTCGTTTTTGCCATGATGAGTTGACCGTTTTCATAAAAATACCGTTGCAGTTCTAGATTGATTTCATCAACCTTACCCGCCAGATTCTCATCCGCTGGAATGTAGCGGAACAGCACTGCATTCATCATCGGTTCATTGAAGACATCAAAATTTTTCTGGCGCAGTAATTGAGCTGTATGTGCGGCCAATCCGATTGTATAATCTATCATTCCGCCGAATTCCTCCGTACCCATCAATTTAAATGTCATGAGAATCTTTAATGCATCGAACCTTTTACTCGTCTGCACACTTTTTTCTACAAGATTGGTAATACCCGCATCACTGTCTTCCTCAGGATTCAAATAATCTGCATGATGCATTATGTGCCGAAACGATTTTTGATCTTTCACGAAGAAGGCACCGCAGCTGATCGATTGATAATAGAGCTTATGAAAATCTATCGCAATAGAGTCTGCTGACCATAAATAATCAAGTTTTTGAGCATGGTCATGTGAAAATAGTAAAGCACCGCCGTAAGCTGCATCTGCATGGAGCCATAATTGATGGTCGGCGGCCAAATCAGAAACTCCCTTCATATTGTCGATGCTTCCGAAGTCCGTTGTCCCTGCCGTGGCAACAATCATAAAAGGAATCAGACCATGCTGCCTGAGCTCATCCAGTTTTTTCTCTGCATCTTCCAGGCATAACTGCTGATTGTCGTCCGTCTTAACCTTTATTACCGAACCAGTTCCCAGTCCGAGCTGTGAAGCAGACTGCTCTACAGTGAAATGTGCATGTTCCGAACAGAGAACTCTTAATTTAGATGCTTCACCCGGCACTCCCTCTTTGTGGACATCTGTAGAAAAATGAGTAATGCATGCCTGGTTACGCGCAAGTAACATCCCCATATAATTCGACTGGGTTCCGCCGCTTGTAAACACACCATCGGCAAAATTCTTATAGCCTATCTTTTCTATGAAAAATCGCAGTACTTCTTCTTCGACATAAGTTGCTGCGGGGCTCTGATCCCAGGAATCCATAGATTGATTCAGCGCCCCGATGACCATCTCTGCAGCAATCGAAGGCAATATTGGCGGACAATGCAGATGTGCCATCGCAGAAGGGCTGGATATATTCAAAGAGTTATGAACAATGCCTTCCTGAATATCTTTCATTACATCTTCCATTTCTTGTCCAGTCTCCGGGATTTTACTTATTTCTTTCACGGCAGATTCAATCGAGCTTCGTGAACTGCCTGAAAAAGCGGAGGAATCAGTCAATAATTCCTCCGAAACCAGATTGATGGCGTAATCCATCAGTTCAGAAAAAATTTCCGCGCTTTGTGCTCCCCGATTCAAAAACCATTTTTCATAATTGTTTTCCATTCATATCATCTTCTATCGAAGCCCGAAATGAGCTTCTGCAATTTTTATAGATTCATGGAAACGATGCAGTACTTCGTCAATTTGCCCCTGGGTGATGATCAGAGGAGGAAGCAGACGTATCACCGAACCAAAACGGCCACCGACTTCCAATATCAAGCCACGCTTAAAGCATTCCTGCTGTATTTTACTGGCAAGTTCCGGCGCCACCGGGTAACTGCCAATTGAGTCCGCATTCTTTTTCGGATCGATGATTTCTATGCCCATCATAAGACCCCGTCCTCTGACATCACCCATTGACGGGACGTCCTGCTGAATTGCTTTCAGCTGTTTCATGAAGTATGTGCCGTTCACTCCGGCCTGTTCAGGAAGTTGATTTTCCTTAATGTATTTCAGACTCGCCTGCCCTGTTGCCATTCCCATCTGATTTCCTCTGAACGTTCCAATATGTGCGCCTGCCTCCCATTGATCCAGTCGTTTGTCGTATACCATGACGGACAGTGGAAGACTTCCGCCAATCGCTTTGGAAAGGACGAGTACATCCGGTTCAATACCTGCGTGCTCAAATGCAAACATTTTTCCTGTACGCCCGAGTCCTGTCTGTACTTCGTCAATGATCAGTGGAATATCCCTTTCCCGGGTTATCCGGCGAATTTCTTTCAACCATTCGATGGGAGCCGGGACAGAGCCGCCTTCTCCCTGTACAACTTCGACAATTACTCCTGCTGGACTCACAATGCCACTTTCCGGATTATCCAGAAGATTCTCGATGTAGGTGCTGCCCACCTTATGCCCTTCTGCTCCCATTCCGAAAGGACAGCGGTATTCGTAAGGATACGGCAGAAAATGCGTGTCCGGTACCAAAGCGTGAATATTCTCTTTTGGTCCCAGCGTTCCGCTCACACTCAAAGTACCGTGGGTTGAACCATGATAGCCTCCCTGAAATGACAGTATCGAGCGATTTCCAGTTGCAGTTTTCACCAATTTCAATGCCGCTTCTATTCCATCCCCTCCGGTCGGACCGCAAAATTGAATTTTTGCCTTTTTGGCAAATGAAGACGGCAGTGCATCAAATAATTCATCTACAAATTTCTCTTTCACAGGTGTTGTGAAATCCAGGGTATGCAAAGGCACATTGGACTGCAATACATCTTGTATGGCGGTGTTGACCACCTCATGATTATGGCCCAGAGCAAGTGTCCCGGCCCCTGCCAGACAATCTATATATGTTTTGCCGTCCATATCCGTCACGTGGACACCCTCAGCTTTTTTGATTGCCAGAGGAAGTCTTCTCGGATACGATCTGGCACTCGATTCCCTTCTTTCCTGTGAAGCCAACAGCGATTTATTATTTAAGTCAGGTGTTACAACTGAATTCATATTTTTCACTCCTATTCATTAATTGAGAATGATTATCAATCTCATCGCGTATATTACTTAAGTGTTTTTTAAAAGTCAAAGATTTTCTGAAAAATCCGTTTGTATAAAAATAAATAAAATTTCCTAATGCCTATCATGACACGCTTTTTGACGTTCAAAAAAATTTTTAAATAAATTAAACCCAAAATGAAAAATGGCATCACCTCTCAAATAAAAAGAAGTGATGCCGAGTGAAAAAATTCTTATTTTTTTATATTTTCAGATCCTCTTATCGTGTGCTCCCATGCCCTCTTTCAAATCAAATATCAGCCTGATTAGATTTTTGTGGTAAGGAATGAACTTACCTTCCTCAATCATCGTCAATATATCTTCCAAACCGGCCCATTCCACCTGTTCAACTTCAGCAGATGGCACAAGCAGGGAGGACGCTTCCACATCCATATTAAGTATAAAATATTCATCATACCCATTAGAAAAAGGGAGTGTCAGGAATGGTCTGCAGCCAGAAAGGTCCAATTCAAGTCCAATCTCTTCCAAAGTCTCACGTTCCGCTGCCATTTGTACCGTATCCCCTGAAATTGCACTGCCGCCTACGGTCAAATCCCACATACCCGGCCAACCTTCTTTATCTTCCCGTCGTTTCTGGATCAGCATCTCCCCCTCGTGATTGAAAATGCATACATGAATCACCAGATGGTATGTTTCAGGTTCAAAACTTTCCCCACGCACCATTGTCTGCTTTATCTTCTGCCTGTTGCAATCATATAAATCCCAAATTTCCATAAACGCCTCTTCCTTTTCCACATAAAAATAACCCGGGTTTACCGGGTTGTTTAAATTGCATTGAAAATACCGCGGATGAACCTGAAAACCAGGCCAACTGTACCGAGAAATGCTTCGAACATGACGGAATACCAGGCCTCTTTCTTCCACGCGTCCTGTTCTTCGGGTGGTTTTTCCGTTCCCCTGTCCAGTTCACGTCGTGTAATATTCCATTCAGAATCCCGTTGCATGACGCCCGCCTCCTGCAAGAATTTTCTGGCTTAGTCATCCATACCCGGAATGTCAGAAATTATTTCCATTTCATTGATGTTTCTTCAGAAAGTCGAGCATTGTCTTATAGACTTTGATTTCATTGTCTTTTTTTGAAAATCCGTGACCTTCATCTTCAAGCACCAGATACTCCACTTCTCTGCCCGCCCGTTCCAGCTTCTGGACAATCTGGTCGGATTCCTCCTTGACGACTCTCGGATCTTTCGCCCCCTGTATGACAAGCATCGGTTTTGTCATCGTATCCAGATAAGTCACCGGGGAATCCTCGGTGAATTTTTCAATATCACGCTCCGGATCGCCCACCCAGCGCTCCATGATCGGTTTCCAGTGTTCAGGAACCGAATTGTAAAAAGTGAACAGATCGGATACACCAAATATATCCACCACTGCCTTGAAATATTCCGGGTGCCTGCCATGTAATAAAAGTGCCATATAGCCTCCGTAGCTGCCGCCCACGAGGAAAAGTCTTTCTGGTGAGGAGATGCCTGTATCAAAAAGCCACTTGATCCCTTCGACATTATCCAGCCTCGGACCTTCTCCCCAGTCCTGCTCAACCATTTTCACAAAACTCGCTCCATATCCGGTACTGCCTCTGAAGTTTGGACAGAAGATATTGTATCCCCTGTTCAGTAACATCTGGAACATTGCCCGGTAGAACTTCCGTTCTGCAGCCTGGGGGCCGCCATGCGGCCAGAATATCGTATATCCATTGCTGTTCTCCGCCTGCGCCCTGAAAAGGAGGGCTTCGATCTCCAATCCATCATACGAAGTGTAACTGATTGTTTCGGGGTCGACCATATCCTCATCAGTGACCCCGAGCACTTTATTCTTCGTGAGCTGGATCCAGGAGTCTCCATCATATTTCCAAATATTAAACGGTGACACTGCACTTCTTCCCAATACGAAAATTTCGCCGGTACGGGCCGTGGACACCTGATCGATGGACTCAAACGGAATTGAGATTCCATCACTCGTCTGAGTATCCAGATCATAGTAGTACAGCTTGTCAATCACGCCTTTTTCAGTGACGATAAACAGTTTATTCTTCTCCTTGTTGAAAGTGACAGATGTGACGGATTCTTCATCAAAATCCATCACCTTGGAGAATTCCTTGTCAGACATATTATATTTAGCCAGATAGTCATATTCACTGTTGTAGTTCGTCGCAAACCACACTTCATCATCATTTATAAAACTGATATCCCATACTGTATGGACAGTATCATTGTCAGGCGTAATATATTCATACTCCCCATCCGTCTGTATCATGCCGAGCATATAAGTATTCGCATACATTTTCAAATAGGCGATGTGTTTTTCATCCGAAGAGACGTCCTGGATGTATGTGGCAGCGTCATCCCCTTCAAACAGGAGCTCATGCGCCTCCGTTTTCAGATTGTACACTTTCGAATTCAAATAGCTCTCGTTCCCTTTTGATGTATTATAATAGATTCTGTTCCCGTCCTCGGACATCTTGGCAAAATAATACTTTTCATCAGATTCACCCGTAATGAGCGGCTGAGGTATTCCGCCGTCCGGGCCAATGGCATAGATCTGAAAATTCTCATCCCCGTCGTTATCATATCCCGCAAGGACAAACCTGCCATCAGGATCATATTTCACGAAATTCGTACCCTGGTCCTTCTCTGCGAATAAAAATGGATACCTGTCTTCTGTATCCATCACCCAAATATTCACTTTCCCGTTAAGATTCGTACTGAAGAACAGTTTTTGTCCATCCGGACTCACACTGAAATGATTGATGTTATAGGATGTAAAATACTGTTCGACGTCCGGTCTTGGAAATTCTATCATTACTGCATCCCCTTTTATCAATAGAATATTTACACATCTAATTTTAGATGAGCCGCTGATGATATACAACAGATAGCAAAAAGACACCCGGAATCCAATCCGATTCCGGGTGCCGTTTGATGAAACTTATTTAATATTGATTACGATATCATCATTTGAAACTGCACCGGATTCCCTTGCCGCAATTTCTGCGCCTGCCGGCCCTGTGATGATGATCGGCGTGATGTCGCTCAAGGCGTTTTCCCAGATGTAGTCCAGATCCACTTCCATCAGAACGTCACCTTTTTTAATCTTGTCTCCTGCTGCGACTTTCAAATCGAAACCTTCACCTTTGAGGTTTACAGTATCGAGACCGAAGTGGATAAGAAGTTCCAGTCCGCCTTCATTGACCAGCCCAAGTGCGTGCTTGGTCGGGAAGTCAGTAACCACTTCACCGTCGAATGGGGCTCTTACCGTACCGTTAATCGGCTTGATTGCGATGCCGTCACCCATCATCTTCTCACTGAAGACCTGATCCGGTACTTCTGCAAGATCGACTGCTTCCCCTTCGATTGGAGAAAAGATGTCTTTATTTTCATCCGTCATGACCTCTGATGCCGCTTCACTTACACCCTCATCATTTTCTGTGACCGTCGTTTCCTCCGGTGATGAGATGCTGCCGTCCATGATCTGCTGCATATCATGCTTGATCTGGTCGGATTTCGGTCCGAAGATTGCCTGCATGTTATTGCCGACTTTCATCACACCGGAAGCACCGAGTGCTTTCAGTTCCGTTTCATTTACCGAACCTGTATCCGCCACTTCAACACGAAGGCGTGTAATGCAGGCATCGAGATGCTTGATGTTTTCTTTCCCGCCCATCGCTGTCAGGACATTGAAAGGGAGTTCCTGTACGGAAGAAGTTGTTGTTGCTCTGTCTTCATCTTCACGCCCAGGTGTCTTCAGGTCCATTGCCTGGATCAGCACGCGGAAAAGTACATAGTAGACGACTGCATACACCGCACCGACTACGAGCACCCACCACCATTCGGTTCTGTTTTGCAGAATACCGAACAGGAAGAAGTCGATGAAACCGCCTGAGAACGTATAACCCAGGTTCAAATCAAGTAGATACAGAATCAGGAAGCTGAGTCCGTCGAGCAATGCGTGCAATACATAAAGTATCGGAGCTACGAACAGGAATGAGAACTCAAGTGGTTCAGTAATACCTGTCAGGAAGCTCGTCAATGCACCGGAAGCCATGATACCGGCAACATATTTCTTATGCTGCGGCTTCGCTGTGTGATACATCGCAAGTGCCGCTGCCGGCAGACCGAACATCATTACCGGGAATTCACCCTGCATGAAGTTACCCGCTGTCAGCTCCACACCGTCACGTATTTGTGCAAAGAAGATGTTCAGGTCACCCCGTACGATATTTCCGGCTGCGTCCGTATATGTACCGAATTCGAACCAGAACGGTGCGTGGAAAATATGATGCAGACCGAATGGAATAAGCAGTCGTTTGATCATGCCGAATGCAAACACTCCGATTGCTGTGTTCTCTTCCATCAGCCAAAGTGACACTTCATTAAGTCCTGTCTGGATTGGCGGCCAGACTATGAACATAACAAGACCGATGATGAATGAAAATACTGCAGTAACAATCGGTACGAAGCGTTTACCGGCAAAGAATCCTAAAAATGCCGGCAGATTGATATTGTAGTATTTATTGTATGCCCATGCTGCCAGGACACCGATGATGATACCACCGAATACTCCTGTCTGAATTGTCGGGACACCAAGTACTGCGGCATATGCCGGGTTCTCCCCTGCCATTTCGGGTGTTACACCTGCAACCTGTCCCATGGTAACGTTCATGATCATATAACCGACGAATGCCGCGATTGCCGCAACACCGTCACCTTTGGCAAGACCTACAGCGACACCCAGTGCAAACAGCAGCGCCAGGTTGTCGAATACTACGCCCCCTGCTGCCTGAAGCATGTCAGATAAGGCAACAAGCCATCCTGCTTCCAGGAACGGCAGCCAGTCGATCATCGCCTCTGTCTGCATGGCCGCACCGATACCGAGCATCAGCCCGGCAGCAGGCAGTATTGCAACGGGAAGCATAAGTGCCTTACCGATACGCTGAAGCTGTCCAAAAAGCTTCTTAAACATATTATTTCCTCCTGATATTTAAATTTATAAAGAATCAACAGAAAAAGGCATGAGTATACAGGTATAGTTAAATAAACTATTCCTATAAACTCATGCCCTTCCGGTAACACGTCTATTTAGAATAATGCTCAAAATGTTGTATATGCATTGTCAAATAAACAACTTCAGACTCATATACTTTCCGCTGAAGTTTATTCTGTATCATCTTTACTATTTTCACTGATATATTATAGCATACCGGATATTGCGCTTTCAACAGCGAATCGAATTGTTCCTGTGTCGGCACGCTCTCCCCGTTCATCACCCGCTGAACACAGAAACTGATATGACGGACAAACCTGTCGTATTGTATGGAACTCTGATCGACTGTAGTGTCCAGTCCATGTTCAATCATCGTTATTGCCTGATGAACAACTTCTGATAATACATTCATGTCCCGCAATGAACGGTTGTATATGGAAGAATGGACATGCAGCGCGATAAAACCGACTTCCGCTTCGGGCAGATTGATGCCATATTTCTGATTGAACATATCCACCACCGCTTCAGCGATTTTATATTCCTTTGGATAGAGCGCCTTGGTCTCATTGACGAACGGATTGGCCATTTCCATTCCCTCTTCCATCCGTTTCATCGCAAAAAGCAGATGATCCGTCAATGATAGGAGAATCCTGTTGTTTATCTTTTCACTCGTCATATCATCGATGAGTTCGATGGCTTCCAATGTAGACTGGAAAAGGGTTTCGTCAGCCATTGTGAGCAGGGTCTGGTATCTGCTGGTATCCTGCTGACCTTCAAGTTTATATACTTTTTCCGCTTCACCGATTTCAAGTGAATCCCCTGATTTTTTGCCAAAGCCGATTCCTCTGCCAATCAGGACCACTTCTTCAAATTCATCTCTGCCGATGATAACATTGTTGTTTAAAGCCTTCTCTACAGTGACCACTATATATCCCACTTTCCTGTTCTGCTTATTCCAATATATAGGAGGGCCTGCAGACTTACAAGAACATTGCCAAATAAAAAGCCGGAATTCCGGCTTTATGCTTTCTTCTCTTCTGTAGCAAAGTTGACGAGCGCTGTGATGGCTGTCTTTATACTTTTTTCCGAGAAGACCACCTCCGGACTATGGAGGGAATATCCGCTTGCTTCGACATCCTTCATTTTCGTACCGATACGGAATGCAGCACCAACGTAGTCCTGCATATAGAAGGCAAAATCCTCCGAACCCATGGAAGGTTCTTCGAGTTCATGGAATACCGACGTATCACCGCAATTGATAAAATCTTCGACCAATTCCTGATTGTTGATGACCGGAGGGCAATAACTACTGTATTCTATTTCACAATCGGCATCCGACATTTCCGTCAGGTCATCTGTATACTCTTCGATCATTTTCTTGGCCATTTTAATGGATTTTTCAGAAAAACTGCGGATTGTGCCGCCGAAGGTGCATTCGCCGGGAATGACATTATTCTTCTCACCTGCATGTATCTGTCCGACCGTAATGACAACAGGCGTTGCCGGGTCATTGAACCTTGAGGCGATCCCCTGTATGAACTGGATGATATTCGAGGCAAGGTACACCGGATCCGCTGTCGTATCAGGATGGGCCGCATGGCCGCCTTTTGCCGTCAACTTCACATCGAATCCGGTTGAACCCGCCATCATGTCCTCTTCCCTGTAGCCGATCAATCCTTCCTCCAATGTCGGCCATGTGTGGAACATCACGATTTTCTCAACAGGTATTTCGAAGCGTTCCAGTTCCTCTTTCATATATTTTGCACCGCCCAGCACCTCTTCTGCCGGCTGGAAAATAAACACGATATTATATTTTAAATCATCGTACATCTCATTGATCACTTTCGCAAAACCATAGATGATGCTCGTATGGACGTCATGCCCGCATGCGTGCATGATACCATCATTCTCCGATTTGAAATCAAGGTCTGTCCTTTCTGTAACAGGAAGAGCATCCATATCCGCCCTTACACCGATATAATCATATTTCGGGTCTTTTTCGAGGACACCGATAAGACCGGTCTTTTCACTCAGTTCATAAAACTCTATCTTTGTATCCTCAAGGCCGTTCTCTACGAGATTCGTCGTCTGGAATTCCTTGAAGCTGAGCTCCGGCTCTCTGTGGATCCTTCTCCTGAAGTTGATGATGTGCCCCAGATGATTCTCTATCACTTCATCTTTAACAGTCATTATTAGACCACCTTTTTGATTTATAAATTAAATCTTCATATATATTGTCCATATCCATTAAACACAGTGTTAAACTTACCGGCTGTATTCGAACGGACAGTTTCAAATACGTAATAAAAAAGAGCGGAAGATCTTTTAATCTTCCGCTCTGAAAGTTATTGATTCGAAGCGACACCACATGATTCGGCTACAACTTCAACTATATGCTTCACTTCTACCTGCTCACTTATCTCGTTTGAATCAATTCCTGATTTGGTTTGAACAGAACGCCCCGGATGGGAAGTGATGATCAGATCCGGTTTCGCTGTCTGTACTTCTTCCCGCTTCATCTCAATATAGTTCAAACCGGGTATCTGTTTGATTATCTCCACCGGTTCATCAAATATGCTTTGTCCCTCTTCCATTTGATCCGGGGACTGATAGACGGCATTCCTTTCCACATCGTGCTTGAATTCCAAGCGGGCCATGTGCATGATTTCTGAGATTTCTCTGACTTTTCCCGTAAACGATTTCGCACGTTTGTGCCAGGCGGTACCGGGAACGAACAGCTTGTCGTAATCTTTCAAAGGCATGCGGCTCCCGCCGATGGTATCGATGATATAATCAAAACCATGCTGCTCGCAGGCTTCGATCTGTTCCATCGCCAATTCCAATGTCATATCAAACTCATCCGCACTTGTATTCTGCCTTTCCCGGGCTGCCCGTCTGTCTACATCCGTTACTTTCACATTACCGGCTTCCATAATTTTAATCACCAGGTCGTTGATGTCGGAAAACAGCGGATTTATAAGAGTATCTTTAAAAAATCCAACAGAAATAGTATGTGTCATCTAATCCTCCCTTTCTCAAATGTTATGATTGCGCTTTCATTTAAAAGTAAAAATTTTTATCATTTATTATAATTTGTCCTTAACGTTGCCGCCATCAACTTGTATACGCTTTCATTATACACTTTACAATGGTTAATTACAAAACTATTTTAAGTGAAATTATGAACGTTGAATGACAAAATGCGTTTAAAGTGTATTAAAACTAAAAAAACTGAAAGATATTATTAAAATCTTTCAGTAATAATTAAGCCTATATTATTTTTTCTGCGAACCTTTCAACTATCTCTTTGCCAATTTCAATAGAGCAAGTCGCTGCAGGTGATGGTGCATTCAAAACATGGAGACTCCGTTCATCCTCTTCAAAGTAAAAATCATCAAGCAGGCTTCCATCCGGTTTCATCGCCTGTGCCCTCACACCGGCTTCCATAGGCTCAATATCTCTTTCTTTCAATAATGGCACCAGCTTTTTGGCTTCTTTCACAAATGCCTTTTTATTGAATGAACGATAATACTCACCGATCGCTTCCTTAATATTTTTTAATCCCATCCGATACAGGCCGGGGAAAGTTAGTATTTCTTTTGTTTCTTCAAAATCAAAGCCTAATTTTGAGTAAGCCTCTTTCTTTAATCCGAGCACCGCATTAGGTCCGACATCCACCCCGCCACCAATCATATTTGTAAAATGCACTCCTAAAAATGGGAGTTCTGGATTCGGCACAGGATAAATCAAAGTTTTTACATACTTTTCGACATTTTCACCAAGTTTAAAATACTCTCCTCTGAAAGGGATTATTTTCACATCTGTCTCAATACCGCTCATTTTTGCTAATCTGTCACTGTATAAACCAGCACAATTGATCAAATAATCCGATTCATATTCTGTTTTTTGTGTATTGACCACAACTCCTTCATTGTTTTTAGTTATGGATTCCACATGGTTGCCGTAATGGATTTTCCCGCCATTTTTTTCAAACAGTTCACCGAATTTTTTAGTAACGACGCTAAAATCCACGATGCCTGTATCTCGGACGTGTATACCGCCGACTGTATTTACGAAAGGTTCTATCCTGCGGACCTCATAATCATTAAGGAGTTTCACATCCAGACTATTTTCCAATCCACGTTCGTATAATTTTTTCATCCTGGGGATTTCTTCCGTATGCGTTGCCACAATGACTTTTCCACACTGATCATAATTGATTTTGTGTGTATCGCAAAAAGCCATCATTGATTTTGAACCTTTACGGGCAAACCTTGCTTTGTATGAACCGGGCTTATAATATATCCCGGAATGTATCACTCCACTATTATGGCCTGTTTGATGTCTCGCCGCCTGATCTTCTTTTTCAACGACCACAATGTTTTTGTCTTTGTATTTTTCTGAAAGATGATAGGCTGTGCTCATACCAATGATGCCAGCCCCAATTATCAATATGTCTGTTTTCAAATTCCATCCACCCCACAAGCTTCTGCCATGACTTCCACCAGATGTTTAACTTCTATCTCATCGGACAATCCTTCACGCTCCACACCGAGTTTCATCTGAATATGACAACCTGGATTTGATGTAATGATCAAGTCCGGACTGGATTGTTTTACATTCTCCATTTTCATATCAAGAATCTGCATTGATTCATCAAAGTGGACAATATTATATATACCTGCCGAACCACAGCATAACGATTTGTCATTCATTTCAATATAATTCAATCCCGGTATTTGATGAATCATTTTGAGCGGTTCCTCAAACACCTGCTGGACATTTTCCAAATGACATGATGGTTGATACACAGCATTGCGGTTAATTTCATGTTTGAACTCAAAGTCGATCATCATCATGATTTGTGAAATATCCCTTACCTTGTCTGTAAATCTTCGTGCACGATCATGCCACTCAGTACCAGGTGCAAATAATGTGTCATACTCTTTGAGTGTCGCCCCACACCCGCCAATGGTATTCACAATGTAATCAAAATCATATTTTTCATATTCCTCTATATTTTTCATGGCAAGTTCCAGGGTCAGGTCCGTTTCACCTGAATGATGCTGCAGTGCGCCACAACATGTCTGGCCGGGAATATTGGTCACCTGGACTTTATTCTCCCTCATCAGACGCATCGCCAGATTATTTACATTCGCAAAGAAGGAGTCCATGATGCACCCTTGGAAAAATCCAACTGACAGCTCATTCCTTCTAAAAGGGTTGATGCTTCTACTGATGCGTCTGCTCAATATTACATCGGGCATCGCTTTACTGAGCTGATTGACCTTCTCTCCCGATTTCAGCAGTTTCGTCTGCTCAACAAGCTTTTTCACCCCTGTCGTCTGATAGGCATACATCCCTCTGTTGATCATACGCAACACTCTTTTGCTCTTCAGCGCAACTTTGAACGCTGAGGTCCTTATGCCCTTCTCCACGGTATCCATTTCTTTATTCTCCTTGAGGACTTCAACAGCCGACATGAGTATGTCACCATATCTTACATTCGTCGGGCATACTGTTTCACATGCTCTGCAGCCGAGACACAGGTCTATGCCTTCCTGCATGTCATCTATCGATATTTTCTCTTCCGCTGCAAGTTTTACAAGATTGATCCGTCCACGCGGTGAATGCTTTTCTTTTTTGAAAGCAATATAGGTCGGACATACCGGCAGACAATAGCCACATTGCACACAATCAAATGTTGCCTGATAATCCAGCTTTTCAACCAATGTTTCAGTCATTACGCAACACTAACCTTTTTTCTCCTTTTTCAGGAAATATTTTTCCCGGATTCAGTATGTTTTTCGGATCCAGGGCCTGTTTTATCGCTTTTTGGAATTCGACACCCTCATCGCCTATTTCATTTGCCAGAAATGCTTTCTTCATGGTGCCGATGCCATGCTCACCGGACAACGTCCCGCCAAGCTCGATTGCATAATCGAAAATCTCCGCCACTGCTTTTTCCACTTTCGTCACTTCGTCCGGGTCTCTCATATTCATATTGATGGTCGGGTGAAGATTTCCATCCCCCGCATGCCCGAATACGACTATATTCAATTCGTATCTTTCCTTTATTTCATCAATCTTTTTGAACATATCCGGAATTTTGCTCAGGGGCACGGTCGCATCTTCGGAAACTTTGGTAAAACCACTGGTTACAACAGCAGGCGAAACCAACTTTCTTACTTTCCACAAATTAGCCTCTTCTTCCTTATCAGCAGCCACCTGTATATTTTCGACTCCGATAGCCCTCAAGGCATGTTCAACAACTGACAGCTCTTTTTCCAATACAGCAGGATCACCATCCACTTCCACAAGTAATATGGCTGCAGCCTCCCTGGGCAAGTCCAGTCCGGCATAATCTTCCACCTTGTTGATTGCATTCTGATCCAGTATCTCCATTTTGGAAGGTCTGACACCTGATGTCAGTATTTTGGAAATCGATTTACCAGCTGTATAAAGATCATCGAAGATGACCATCGCCGTCCTGGTATCGGCCGGTTTTGGTATCAATCGTAAAGTAGCTTCAGTAATGACTGCAAGGGTGCCCTCAGAGCCTATAATCAATTTTGTAAGATCATAGCCCGTCACATTTTTCACAGTGCTGCCGCCGGTCTTTAAAATCTTCCCTTCTGCCGTCACGATTTCCAGGCCAATCACAAAATCTTTGGTCACCCCGTATTTGACGCCCCTTGGGCCGCCGGCATTCTCCGCCAGATTACCGCCTATTGTGCATATTGAAGATGAGGAGGGGTCAGGCGGATACATCAGGTTATGTTTTTCAGCGAGTTTATGGATATCACCGGTCTTTACACCGGGACTCACTTTCATAATCAGATCATCCGGGTATATCTCTAATTTAGTATCCCATTGTGAGAAATCCAGTACGATTCCGCCATGTACAGGCAAAGGGCCGCCGGAAAGACTGGTGCTGGCACCTCTGGGGTATACCGGAATTTTGTACTCATCCGCAACCTGAACCACACTTTGAACTTCCTCTTTGGTCATGACCTGCACTACATAATCTGGCAGATGCTGACCAAATGACCCATCATATCCATAGGAGGTGCGGTCATCCAAATCCACCAAAACCCGTTCATTCATAATATTTTTAAGTGCTTCCAATACTTTCTGCTCCATAACTGCCTCCAACTATATTCTGTCATCGCCCAATTTTCTACGCATATTATAAAGATGCTGCTCCATACACTCTGCTGCCCTGGATGAGTTTCCATCTTTGATTGCTTCATATATTTCAGCATGTTCCCCGTAAACCATTTCACGCTTCCTGGGTTTTCCTAAGTTGAGTTTCAGAGAGTATTCCATCGCATTCCTGTGAACAGTCTGCAAATTGTTGAATGTTTGAATCATGTAATCGTTTCGAGTAGACATGACAATCGCTTCATGAAAATCATAATCCGCCTTCATCCCTATGAGTCGCTGGTTCTCAGTGATTTTTTTGAAATCACCCAACGCATCTTCAATTTTCATCAAATCTTCTTTCGTGCTCCTGACTGCTGCAAGAGCTGCAGATTGAACTTCAAGTATTGTCCGCATTTCAAGTAAATCAAACAATTCCTTTTTATCGAACTCGCCATAGGTGTATTCCTTTATTTCATCGGATGCTGAAGTATTTTTAACATATGTCCCTTTCCCCTGGTTCGATTCAACATATCCCATCAAAACCAGTTTGCTGATAGCCTCTCTCACAGAAACCCTGCTGACCTTATAATAATTTGACAGCTCATTTTCCGATGGCAATTTATCTCCTGTAGTGTACTCACCACTCTTTATCAATCCAACTATATTTTCAAATATCAGTTCTGATAATTTTTCTTTCCTGATCGGCTTCATTCATACGCCTCCATAAATTTCCTACTTTTAATATAATGAGCAACCATCACTCCAATGAACAATATGATTCCAATTATATCAAGCATCTGATCGGTTGTGATCAGCATGAAGGCAACTGCCATAAAAATCACTCTTTCCATTATATTCAGTTTTGCTCTTACAAAATTCCCCATACCAACTGCCAGAGCATAGACACCGACGACTGCCGTAATTACCACTAATGCAAACCTCCAGTAATTGATCGGCCCTTCAGATGTATCCAGCAGCAATATTGGATCATATGCAATGATGAAAGGGATGATAAACCCTGGTAATGCCAATCTTAATGCAGTCCAGGATGTTCGCATTGGATTCGCATTGGCAATACCTGCCCCGGTGTATGCCGCCAGTGCCACAGGCGGTGTCACATTTGACATTGCTCCAAAATAGAAAACGAAGAAATGTGCCGCCAACGGTGTAATACCCGCTTCTACCAGGGCAGGAGCCGCCGTCACCGCAACTACGATATACAAAGCTGTTGATGGCAATCCGAAGCTCAGTATTATACAAGTTGCCATGACCATCAACAGAACCAGGAACAAATTGCCGCCGGCTATGTCTATGACATTGTACGCAAGCATTGACCCTATACCGCTCATGGAGACGACTGCAATGATGATGCCGACTACAGCACAGGCAATAGCCACCTGTATGGAACCCCTTGCCCCATCTGACAGGGCTCCGAAGAATCTTGATATGGTGATGCGGTTACTCCTGTCCTTGGTAAGATAGGAGGTAATGATGGAAGTAATGATACCGGCAAAACCTGCAAATATTGCCGTTTTTCCTGCAAGAAGCACTGCAAACACCACTAATATAGGTAGCAGCAAAGCCCCTCTTTCCATAAGCACTTTCTTAACTTCAGGTATGTTGTCCCTGCTCAGACCTTTAAGACCCTGTTTTTTTGCTTCTGTATCCACTGCAAAAATGAGCGCAATATAGTATAGGAGAGCCGGTACAATACCTGCGATTACAATGGTCGTATAAGGCACACCCAGGAAGCCCGCCATGATGAAGGCTGCAGCCCCCATTATCGGCGGCATGATCATTCCCCCGGTTGATGCCGCCGCTTCCACACCTGCTGCAAATCTTCTTTTAAGACCGATGCTTTTCATCAAAGGAATGGTGAATGCGCCAGTGGTTGCCACGTTTGCCACTGCACTCCCGTTCAGAGTGCCTGTCAGAGCACTCGTGATTACTGCAACCTGTGCAGGGCCGCCGCGCCTTTGTCCTGCAATTGCAAGAGCGAGATCATTGAAGAGCCTGCTTGCTCCACTTGCGCTCAGGAAAGCGCCAAAAAGTATGAAGAGCACAATGTAAGTGGATGCAATGGACAGTGTGCTCCCAAAAATCCCGTTCGAAGTCATGTACACCCTGTACAGCAAGCGTTCCAGACTGAATCCAGAGTGCGCAAAATCAATCGGGAAATATGCACCATAAATCGCATAGACCATAGCAAGAACACTAAGTATCGGTATGAACCACCCAATCGCCCGTCTTGTTATTTCGAATAACACAAGTATGCACAGCACTGCGAAAATATAATCCATAGTGTTTGCCTGAGACATCCTCTCAACGTGCAGGTTGGTATAATTCAATGTAATATAACCGACTGAGATGACTGACAGGACAACCATCCCGATATCCAGACATGAAAATTTCTGCCCCGGTTTCTTTTTATTGAACGGATAGATGAAAAATCCAAGTACCATTATCAGCCCTATGAAAATGGTATTACGGTAGAAACCCTGCATGTTCAGATAACTGGATGTCAATAATACAAAAATGGATAAAATGATTCCTATTACAGCCGCCGCTTTGGCCGGCCATCCTTCGAGCCTTCTTTGATTCATATCCGTCTGAGCTTCTTCAGCAGCGTCATACTGTTGATTGTTTTAACTCATTTTCTCCATCCCCTTCCTTCACTTCTTCAGGAACCAGCCGTTCATCGATTTCTATCCCCTGTTCCTTGAAATATCGATATGCGCCTGCATGAAGCGGAGTGTTCAATCCATCAAGTGCAGTTTCGACCTGCATCTCTCTCGCAGAATTATGTACGCCGATCATGAACTCCCTATTTTCAAATAAGATTTTTGTCAGGTTGTATACCATCTCTTCATTCATCTTCGTCGTTGTTACAAGGACGTTCGGCTGGGCGATGGTTTCAATATCTTCTTCCTGTTTCGGATAAGTTCCAGCTTCAATCGTATACCTGTACCAGGCATCGACAACTCCATTAATTTCTTCCAACTGTTCATCAGTAACTTCAAGGATATCTGCCGACAGCCCACTTGCGTACATATCTGTTATGGCAGAAACCGGAGTGCCTGCCGGCAGTGAACCGCCATCCAGGCGACCGTCCCTCATTGATGAAACTGTATCATCATAACCGAGGTATTCCGCACTGATATTACTCTTATCCATTCCCATGCCTTCCATCATTGTCAGTGTGGATTGCTCTGTCCCACTCGCCTGCGGCCCGACTGAAAACGAATTTCCTTCAATATCGGAAATGTCTCCGGATTCTATTTCAGAATTCATCATTACAAAATGTTCAACATTTGGCCAGATCATTCCAATCGCTCTCAGTTCCCCGTAGCCTTCCCCTTCATAGATTCCGCTTCCTTCAGAGGCCTGTGTGGAAATAAAATTCTGGAGTATGGCCATATCGGCCTCTCCATTTTTCATCAGATCAATATTCTCAACAGAACCTGCTGAAGACTGGCCATTGAACTTGATATTCTGATCTCTGTAGTGCCCGGTCCACAGCTGCCCCATCCCTACGCCGATAGGATAATAGGTGCCGCCTGTTGATGCCGTTGCGATATTGTATATTTCCTTTTTCTCGAAGTTGCATCCGGTCAATGACAAAGACATCAGCATCAACGATAGAAACATGATGATGTTTTTCTTCATTACTTTTCCTCTTCCACTATATGAATGCGCTTTCACTTGTATGACAACAAGAACACATTACAACATAAAAACAGAAATTTCAATATATTTAAGAACGAAAGTTTTTTCTTTCCGAACCATATTCATTTGTAAAAACACTATATGTAGGGTTATAATGTTCTGCGAGGAGTGATTAAATGGATACTTCAATCTGTCCAAAATTTGAAAATGCCATGGGTGTCATCGGTCAGAGATGGACGGGTCTGATTATCTTTCAATTGATTGACGGGCCTAAACGTTTCTGCAACCTCGAATCCTCCATGGGTGTGAGTGGCCGCGTCCTGTCCGAGCGTCTGAAGTCGCTGGAAGCGGAAGGCATTGTAGAGCGCGAAGTTTATCCGGAAACGCCGGTGAGAATAGAATATAAACTGACTGAAAAAGGAAGAGCCATTGAACCATTTATGAAAGAACTTCAAAAATGGGCTGAAGAATGGTGTACACCTGACCTTCAGGAGGCATAACACAAAATCTTTCACGACCTGCACTTGATTAAGTGCAGGTCTTTTTATTTTTACAAATTTTCTAATTTATCATTTTTTTGAAAAAACTTATTGCTTTATAATTGGTTCTTTGTTAAAGTGATTTCTATATCATCAAACATGTTTGATTAGACAACTTCATAATATTTCTTATCAAGAGAAGCGGAGGGACTGGCCCTGTGATGCTTCGGCAACAACTCGTATGAGTAATGTGCCAAATCCAGCAGGTGAATGCCTGAAAGATGAGAAGCGTTATATTTATAGATATATAAATTCAAGTCCTTCTCTATTATTGAGAGGGACTTTTTCTATATCTAAAAACGGATGCAAGGAGTAATTCAAATGATCGAATTTAAAAATCTGGAGAAGACTTTTGAAGGAAAACATGGCATTGTCCATGCTTTGAAAGATATCAACCTCAAGGTTGATAAAGGGGAAATATACGGTGTGGTCGGTTTTAGCGGCGCGGGCAAGAGTACTTTGATCAGATGCGTCAATTATCTCGAACGGCCCACCCGGGGCAATGTTATTGTTGGAGATTCCGACTTAACCCGGATTTCCATCAGTGAGATAAGAAAAGTCAAAAAGAAAATCGGCATGGTATTCCAGCATTTCAATCTGCTGAATTCCAAAACAGTTTATGCCAATGTAGCGATGCCCCTGTTGCTGGACAACACACCGAAAGCTAAAGTCAAAGAACGTGTCACAGAACTTCTTGACTTCGTAGGGCTTTCCGACAAGGCAAAAATGTATCCGGACCAACTCTCCGGAGGACAGAAGCAGAGGATCGGCATTGCACGCGCACTGGCGACACACCCTTCCATTCTGCTGTGTGACGAAGCGACTTCTGCACTGGATCCGCAGACGACCGATTCGATCTTAAAACTGCTCAGAAAGATCAACAAAGAATATAACATTACGATCCTTCTGATCACCCATGAAATGGCTGTAGTCAGGGAAATATGCAACAGGGTTGCCGTGATGGAAGACGGTAATGTAATCGAGGAAGGCAGTGTCTTTGAAATCTTCTCCAATCCGCAGACATCTACTGGGAAGAATTTCGTGAATACAGTCATGCATACTGAAATTCCAAAGTATGTCACAGAAATGATCGAGAATGATTACAGCGCGAGCAACGTCTACAGACTCAATTTTGTCGATCACTCCGCGGGACGGCCTTTCCTGTCACAAGTTTCAAAACGGTTTGATATTGAAGTCAATGTCCTGTTTGGAAACATCACAGAGCTTCAGGGTGTGCCCTTCGGCAACCTGATCGTGACATTCCAGGGCGATCAGAAGGAAATTGAAGAAGCTCTGTCCTACCTTGAAGGTAACGATGTCGTTTACAGCGAGGTGAATACATATGCTGGTTAATCAGGATCAGATTTTAAGCGCAGTCATTGAAACCCTGCAGATGGTCACAGTATCCTTCATTTTTTCCATACTGCTCGGCCTTCCGCTCGGAATCGCATTGTTCGTGACAAGAGCCGGCCAAATGCTTGAAAACAAGGCCGTTTTCGGAGTTTTGAACATTGTCATCAACGTATTCAGGTCAGTACCGTTCATCATACTGCTTGTGGCCATCATCCCATTCACAAGACTTGTCGTCGGCACTTCAATCGGTACTGCGGCTGCAATAGTACCGATGATCGTCTACGCGGGGCCTTACATCGCAAGGCTTGTCGAAAGTTCCCTTCTGGAAGTCGACGACGGTGTACTCGAAGCGGCTGATGCGATGGGTGCTACCCCTTTTCAGACGATCTACCGGTTTTTATTGCCGGAAGCTTTAAGCTCACTGGTAGTCAATTTCACAATCGCAACAATCGGTCTGATCGGTGCATCCGCCATGGCAGGTACGGTCGGCGGAGGCGGCGTAGGTGATCTTGCCATCACATACGGTTATCAACGTTTCGATACAGTCACAATGGCAATAACAGTCATCATACTCATTGTCATGGTGCAGGGATTACAATCACTCGGCAACTTCCTGTCACGGGTTGTCGGAAGAAGATAAAAAGGAGAAGATATTTATGAAAAGAACATTGGTATTAGCACTTATTTTGTCACTGTCAGCAATTCTTGCAGCCTGTGGAGGCGGAGGAGAAGAAACTGTAAAAGTGGGAATCAGCGGAACGGACACTTCCACGTGGGATTTCGTAGCGGAAAAAGCAGCGGAAGAAGGCATCAATATCGAAATCATTTCATTCAACGATTATGTCCAGCCGAATACTGCATTGGCAGATGGGGAACTGGATATCAATTCATTCCAGACTGTGGCATACTTCGATGAATTCATCGAAGAGCGTGATTTAGATCTTGCTCCGATTGCAACTACATACCTTGCACCGATGGGACTATATTCGGACACGCTTGGTAACCCCGAAGAGATTCCCGAAGGTGGTAAAATCGCCCTGCCGAACGATGTTTCCAACCAGGGGCGTGCTTTGATGCTCCTGGAAGATGCAGGACTTCTGACACTTGTCGAGAACTATGACGGCCTCGGTTCAATCTCTGAATCCGTTGTAGAAAACCCTAAAAATATTGAACTCGTTGAAACAGCGCCTGCTCAGATTCCAAGAGCCCTCGGTGATGTGGATGCCGGTATCATCAACAATGGCATCGCCAGGGATGCAGGATTCAACCCGGTGGAAGATTCCATCTATCACGAAGACGAAACGGCTACCGACTATGTCAACATCATTGCATCAAGAAGCGAAGATACAGATAATGAAACCTACCAGAGAATTGTAGAACTGTTCCAGGAGGAAGATACTAAGCAATTCATTGAAGATGAATATGAAGGCTCCCTCATACCAACATTCCTGCCACTTGAAGAAATCGGCTGGTAATGAAAAAAGCTCCCAATATTGGGAGCTTTTTCCGTACTAAGCACGTTTTGATTCGTATCTTCCATAAACCAGATAATAGACTACCAGGCCGCTGATCACTAATATGACCATCGAACTGTACAGACCGCCGTAGCCGAGTGTCGGCACGAGCCCTCCGAGTATATATGAGCCTACCCCGAGACCAAAGTCCAATGCGATGAAATATGTGGATGTTGCGAGCCCGACGTTTTTTGCATCGGCGATTTTTATGCACAGTGCCTGCGAGATGGACTGGAAGTTACCATATCCAAACCCGATCAGCACGCCTGCAAGCAGCAGCACGAATCCTGAGCTTGTCTGTCCAAGCACGAGGTAACCGACAGCAAGTACGGCGAGGGACGGATACATTACGATGTTCGCTCCTCTCTGATCCATGATTCTTCCGGTGATCGGCCGTGTAATCAGAATGACGATTGCGTATACCAGGAAGAAATAGGATGAAGCTGCAACAAGATTCTGTTCCTCGGCGAATAGAGCGATGAATGACAGCACGGTTGAATACGCCATGCAGATGAGTAAGACGACAATACCGACGGGCATCGCTTTTTTATCGATCCATTCGAATTTCGGCTTCGGTTCTTTTGTCAGATCGACTGTCGTATTATCCGTTTTGACAAAGAGGGTGAACACGCTTGCGATCAGCACAAGGATGAATACGATCAGGAACAGCATCTGATAATCGATGTACTGCAGCAGATAGAATGCCATGAATGGTCCCAATGCCGTTGCGATCACAAAGCTCAGACTGAAATAACTGATGCCTTCGCCCCTTCTGCTTTTTGGCAGTGCAAGTGCCGCCAGTGTTCCGACTGCGGTTGTGGCCACACCGTTTGAAAGTCCGTTGAAGAACCTTACTATCAGCAACAGTGTCAGATTATCCGCAAAAAAATACAATCCATATGTAATGACGAACATGACTGTACCGATATACATGATCTTCCGGGCACCGATCAGACTGAGCTGATGACCGGTAAGAATCCTTCCGAGCAGAGAGCCGACGATGAAAATACCGGCAACAAGCCCTGCTGTGCTGGTGGAAATGCCAAACTCATCCACAGCGTAACCGCTGATAGTCACCATAAGCAGGAACATCGCGAGCATGATGAAGAAATTGAATATGAATACTATAATAAAATCCTTTGTCCAAAGACGTTCTTTTGTCATTCAACCATTCCTTAAAATATTAAAATATGCGATTTTCAACTATATGAGAATCATATCATAACAGGTCTCACAACTCCCAAGGATTTTTACCTGAAATATGAATTTGATCTATATCCATAATATCCAATAGAATGAAGCGGCAAGAATCGCAATCACAAGGAATGTAAAGCTTGAGAAAACAGCCATTGTATAATGATCCTTTTTACTTAAGACACCCTCCTTGAAGGCAAAATATAACGTCGGTGAATGAATCGGCAGAATGTTCGTCCCGCCGATGATCATGATGACGATGAACGCCAGACCGAGAGCCGGTATTCCGGTCATATCTGCATACGACAGCATGACCGGGAATATCACGATGACGGCAGATGTCGGAACGATGAAAATCATCCTGAATAAAAATACGATCACTGTAACGATGATGATGTTGAGGGTCATCCCTGAATTTTCAGGAACCAGAGTGATCAGCTGTTCGGCAATCATCCGCGCCGTGTCATTTTCATCCAGAATCACCCCTATCGATTATGAGGCGCCGATAAGCAGGAAGTTTTCCCAGTTGAATGACCGGATATCTTCATTGGTAATCAATTCTATGCGCGGCAGCGAGTAGATAACGAGAAGTATCATGGGCGGCAGCAGCGTCGGCACTGTACTGGAATCCGTAAATATCCAGGTCGATATCATGATGGCAAATGTGATGATGACGAACCAGAACTTCTTTGCAGGTTTATATTCATGATAATCAGTGTCGGGCCCCTGTCCGGAATTGCTGAACCCGGCTTCCCTTTCTGATGGATAAGCGAGTTTCAGATAATACCAGGAAAATATACTCGTAATGATGAGTGCGCACCACAACGGCGGCGCAATCATTAGAAACCAGCCGAGCCAGCTCAGATCCGCCACTTCATAATCCTTTAATAACTGGGCAGCCAATACCGGATAACCACCGCCGGTATAAACGATCATCGTACTGTTCTGGTTTACAAAACCGACCACATACATGGCATATTTTTTAAAAATGCTTTTCTCCGGGAAGTCAAAGGCCTCATTCAAACTGTCCACAAAAGGAAGCACCGTCTTCAGTCTGGCGAAGGCCGAAGGCATGAGCACAGGCAGTACACTCATAAACACCGGGAGAATTAGAGCGATTTTCTTTGGCGTGATGTTTTTAAGCTTCAGCAGTTTTGAAGAAATCACCTTATCGGCATCGGTCTTGATGAGAACCTTGCTCAATATGGAAAGGATCAGTATGAAATAAAGGGCAGAGGAAAGAAACCCGGCCATTGCCCCTTCGACCGTGTCCGTCAAATCCAATATTATGATCATCAACAGAATGAATATGCTCGCTGCCCCCGTCGGTATTTTCGCGAAAGTCCACAGATAAATGGCCAGCAGAAGCAAAGCAGTAGTCCTCTGCTGTTCCGGGCTGAATTCCTGCAGAATCGTCTGCGGAGATATGACTGCAAACAGAATGATTCCAATGATTATCATCCAGTGCACCGCTGGGATTGTAAACCTGTTTTTAAATTTCATGGCTACCATCACCCTGATCCAATTACCGATGTTTTTTCCGATTCATACTTCGTAAACCATTACCCTTTCAGGTGAATAAAAACCCACAAATAGAAAAACAGAACACCTGTGGGTGTCCTGCTTATGCCTGTATCAGGAAGTTTTATGGAACATCTTGTTCTGGACCGCAAATTTATGTGCCGCTTTGGCCACACCGCGCCCTTCTTTGATCGCCCACACGACCAGACTCTGACCGCGCCTGGCATCTCCTGCTGCAAACACTTTCTTCCGGTTCGTTTTGAAATTGTCTTCATCTGCAGCGATCTTGTTATTGTCCATGTGAAGCTTGAATGCTTTCGGCAGTTCACTCTCCACACCTTCAAAGCCGATGGACAGCAGGATCAGATCCGCCTTGAAGTACCTTTCCTGATCCTCAAGTGTCATGCCGGAAAGGGAATGCTGGCCGAGCACCTGAGTGTTGACGCCTTTCAGGTCACCGATCATGTCCACATCATACCCCATCGTCTGCACACCGTAGGCTCTCGGCTCGATGCCGAACTTCGCCTGGTATTCGGCATGGGCATAGTCCAGTTTGAACGTCTGCCTGGCGAGCGGCCAGGACGGATTACCCTCGATTTCATCAGGCAGGCGGTCATATTTATTGAATTGGAACACGGACTTGCAGTCTTCGCGCAGTGCCATCGCAACACAGTCTGCGCCAGTATCCCCGCCGCCGATGACGATGACATGCTTGCCTTCTGCAGAGATTGAAGGCTCATCTATTTCACCGAACTGATATTTCGTCTGTTCGGTCAGATAATCCATGGCAAACTGTATATCACGGCTTTGACGTCCTTCGAGTTTCAAGTCCCTCTGTTTCCTTGCACCCACCGCAACGATTACAGCGTCATATCGCGCATCAAGTTCGTCATAAGTGATATCAACACCGACATTCACATCACAGATGAATGTCACACCCGCTTCTTCCATGACTTTTATTCTGCGTTCAACAACCGCCTTATCCAGCTTCATATTCGGAATACCGTACCTCAACAGACCGCCGGGTTGCGCGTCGCGTTCATACACATCCACATCATGGCCCCATGAATTCATCTCATCGGCGGCAGTGAGCCCTGCCGGCCCGCTGCCGATGATGGCGATGCGCGTACCGAGACGATGATTCGGCTTTCTCGGTTTCACCCAGTCCTCTTTATAGGCTTCATCGATGATTGTGCGCTCGATGCCTTTGATCGCCACCGGGTCACTGTTGATGGATAATACACATGAAGATTCGCATGGCGCCGGACAGACACTGCCCGTAAACTCCGGGAAGTTATTCGTTTCCGCGAGACGCTGATAGGCTTCCCGGAAGTCACCCTTATGGACGAGATCATTCCATTCCGGAATATAGTTGCCGATCGGGCATCCGACCGTTTCCTTGCCGACACCCACGCCAGTCTGGCAGAATGGGGTGCCGCAATCCATGCAGCGCGCCCCCTGCTCACTCGCATCATCATTGCAGAAGCGATGCTGGAAGGCGTCGTAGTTTCCAATTCTGGATGCCAGATCTTCTTCGCCCTGTTTTTTTCTATCATATTTCAAAAAACCTTTGAATTCTCCCATATGGCAGTGCTCCTTTCTAATAGATATTCATTTTCTCAAGGTCCGTGTCCCCGATGGTCATATCATTGTTGAATGCATTCAATTCCGCTTCTTTTCTTGATTCATTCTCCCCTAGTCCGAAACGGATTTTCTGCTGCATTTTTTTGTACTCTGTCGGAATCACTTTGATGACTTCCAATTCACCCGCCTCGATTTTATCGAGTGCCGTCCGTGCTTTATCACTGTCGGTAAAATATGTCTGGCCATATAACAGATGCTTCACTTTCTCAAGCTCTTCATCATCTGTCACGTTCGCCAACTCGATCATTTCGAGATTCATATTCACTTTGTTCTCAGCAATTGATTTTTCATTGATGATATAGGCGATTCCACCGCTCATCCCTGCTGCAAAGTTCTTACCTATTCCCCCTAAAATAACAACTCTCCCACCAGTCATGTACTCAAGTCCGTGGTCACCGATCCCTTCGACAACCACTTCAGCTCCGCTGTTCCTTACACAGAACCGTTCACCGGCCATGCCGTTGATGAACACCTGGCCGCAAATCGCACCGTATAGGCATACATTCCCAGCAATAATTTCATGGCTGCGGTTTATATTGGGCGCCTGGACCACAATCCGTCCACCGGAAATGCCTTTTCCGACATAATCGTTCAGATCACCCGTATGGTGGAGCGTCAGACCCTTTGGTATGAATGCACCGTAACTCTGGCCGCCATGACCGAATGTCTTCACCTTATAGTGGTCATGGTGGAGCGTGTCCATACCATGCGTATTTGTGATGAGACTCCCCAATCTCGTCCCGATGTTCCTGTGCCTGTTTCTGACATGATAGGCAGCTTCGTGACTTTCTCCCAGTGCCACTTTGTCTTTGAAGTCCGGTAATATCGTCTGGTCATCAAGGGACCATTCAAATGGATGCTCCTGTTCTTTCGTCTTTCTCCTGTCCCCTTCGATCCGTGTCAGAAGCGGTGCCAGATCCAGCTCACTCATCTGATGCTGCGCCGTCTTCTGAGTGTCTACTTCAAGATGTTCGACAGCTCCCACCAGGTCGTCCATGGACTTGAGACCCAGTTCAGCAAGTATTTCCCTGATATCCTCAGCAATGAAATTCATGAAGTTCACAACATGTTCCGCCTTGCCGGTGAACAGCTTCCTGAGGTCGCCATTCTGTGTAGCTATCCCCACCGGACAAGTATCTTTGTGACATACACGCATCATTATGCATCCAAGTACGACAAGCGGTGCTGTTGCAAATGCGAACTCTTCTGCGCCGAGTGCACAGGCAATCGCCACATCACGGCCCGTCATCAGCTTGCCGTCCGTTTCCAGGGTCACCCTGGACCTCAGCCCATTCAGCTGCAGCGTCTGATGGGCCTCGGTCAGGCCTAGTTCCCATGGCAGGCCGGCATGCTGGATACTCGTAATCGGTGATGCACCTGTACCGCCGTCGAAGCCGCTGATTACAATCTTATCGGCATATGCTTTCGCAACACCTGCCGCTATGGTTCCCACACCATCTTTGGCTACCAGTTTCACTGAAATGTCCGCATCTTTATTCGCATTCTTAAGATCATGTATAAGCTGTGCCAAATCCTCGATACTGTAAATATCGTGATGCGGCGGAGGTGAAATGAGTCCTACTCCTGGTGTGGAATTCCTGATTTCAGCCACCCATGGGTACACTTTCTGTCCCGGGAGCTGTCCGCCTTCCCCGGGTTTCGCCCCCTGGGCCACTTTGATCTGTATTTCCTTTGCACTGTTCAAATACTGGCTGTTGACACCGAACCTCCCGGAGGCCACCTGCTTGATGGCACTGTTATGATTCCTGCCGTCTTCTTTCATTTCAAAGCGTTCGGGGTTTTCCCCGCCTTCACCGCTGTTGCTCCGGCCGCCGATCATATTCATCGCCTCAGCAAGCGTTTCATGCGCCTCCTGCGAAAGCGAACCGTAACTCATCGCCCCCGTCTTAAAGCGTCTGACAATTGATTCCTTCGGTTCCACCTGGCTGAGCGGGATGGATTTGCCGGATTTGAAATTCAGCAGGTGCCTGATGCTCGAATGATGGCTGTCATGCATGTATTCCCTGTATTGTTTATATGCCTCCCCATCATTCGTACGGCAGGCCTGCTGAAGCAGACGGATGGATTCCGGGTTGATGACATGATGATCCCCCTGCTGCCTCCACTGGAATTTACTGCCCGCTTCCAAATACTCGAGTCTCACATTCTGCATCTTCTTATTATTAGCATCGATATCCTCAATGGACTGTCCTCCGATTTTGGACGTCGCATTACCGAAATAGTCTTCCATGACCGATCTACCCAGGCCGACCGCTTCAAATACTTGGGCACCTTGATAACTCTGGACGGTCGCTATCCCCATCTTAGCCATCACCTTGATCAGACCTTCGGTCAAAGCTGTATTGTAGGTGTCTATTACTGACTGATCCCCTTTTGAAACAGATACCATCGTTTCCTGGGCGATATATGGCATGACAGCGTTCGCGCCGAAGCCGATGAGCGTTGCCACGTGATGCACTTCCCTCACTTCGGCGGTCTTAGTGACAATGCTGGTCAGCGTCCTGCATTCATTGTCTATCAATGCCTGGTGCACTGCACTGGTAACGAGAAGAGAAGGCATGACATATACCGATTCATCTTCAAGCACTTTTTCATCGGTGAGTACCAGCACCCCGTTATCCTTCGCTTTATTAACCGCTTCCTCAGTCACTTTGGCAAGCGCCTCTTCCAACGCGCCTGTATACGTAATATCGATTTCGGCAATTCCGAGCTGTTGGATATCCGCACGCTCCAGCGTTCGTCCATCTATTACAGGGCGTTCCAGCTGCACCCTGTTCACGGCAGTAATATCCGGCTTGATCAGATGGCCTTCACCACCGAGGTAGGTAATCTCACTCGTTACTATTTTCTCCCTGTAGGAATCCAGCGGCGGATTGGTCACCTGGGCGAAATGCTGCTTGAAATAGTCGAAAAGCAGTTTCGGACGATCGGAGAGAAATGCAAGGGGCTGATCAAAGCCCATCGCTCCGATTGGATCTTTTACCTGGGACGTCAGCGGCTGCATGTATTTCTGGATATCTTCCTTCGTATATCCGAAACGGACAAGCACCCCGTGAAGCGTCTCTTTGTCGATCTGACTTCTCTTAAAAGGAGGGGTTTCCACAGATTCACTGCGCTTCTGATCCATCCACTCACTGTACGGCCTGCTTGTTGCGATTCCGTGCTTCAATTCATCATTCTCAATGATGCGGGAAGAATCAAAATCCACAAGCAGCAATTTTCCCGGGCTCAGTTGTCCCTTGTACAGTATTTCTTTTTCATCCACATCCACGACACCGACTTCTGAAGAATAGATGATTTCATTGTCGTTCGTGACGTAATAACGACCGGGCCTGAGTCCATTCCTGTCGGTCAGTGCCCCCAATTTATGATTATCACAAAAACTGATCATCGTCGGGCCATCCCATGGCTCCATCATATAACTGTAAAATTCATAGAAGTCTTTCACGACCGGGTTATCATACGACTGATACTTCCACGGTTCGGGAATCATGATCATCGCCGCCTGTTCAGGGGTCATCACAAGACTCATGAATTCCATCACATTATCGACCATTGCAGAATCACTGCCGTCTTCATCGATGATACTTTTTATTTTCTTCCCCTTCTCACCGAAAGTATCCGTAAGCCACTGTTTGGTACGTGCCTTCATCCAGTTGGCATTGCCTTTGATCGTATTTATCTCACCATTATGCATCAGCAGCCTGTTCGGATGCGCCCGTGCCCAGCTCGGAAAAGTGTTCGTACTGAACCTCGAATGGACGGAGCCGAATTTCGATACATAACGTTCATCTTTCAAATCCACATAGAACATCCTGATCTGGCCAGCACGCAGCCAGCCTTTATAGACGATGGTTTCATTGGAGAAGGAGGCAGCATAGTGTTCGACATGCTTCGCTTCAAGCCTCTGCTCAATCATTTTCCTCATATAATAAAGATCCAGCGGCTCGCAGCAGTCTGTTATCACCTGGACAAACTGCGGCATGGTCTCCTGCACATGTGATGCGATTGCTTCTACATTGACCGGCACATCACGAAATGCGATCAGCTCCTGCCCCTCTTCATCAATCGTGCTTTCAACGATACTTTTAAACAGTTCAAGAGATGCCTCGGCATCAATCAAATACATACCGACGGAATACGCTCCGAAATCAGGAAGTTCCGGATACTCGTCTTTTAAAAGGCCGTGGGGGATTTCAGTCATGATACCTGCCCCGTCACCGGTCACTCCATCAGAACCGATGCCACCGCGGTGGTCCAGCCTCTCCAGCATTTCCAGAGATTTCACCACAATACCATGGGACCGTCTATTATCCATATTTGCGTAGAAACCAATACCGCATGCATCATGTTCATTTTTAGAGTCATAAAGACCTTTTTGTTTTATTGATTGATATAAACTCATTCCGAGTCACCTCTTTTTCTGAATATTTCTGTAAGTATATATTATCCACAGATTTTTCGATACAATCAATATATCAATGATATAAGATTGAGATCATATTTAGATTGGTTGTGGTCGAATGGAGATAAAACAACTGAAATACTTTACAGAAACCGCCCGCCAGGAGCACATGACAGAAGCAGCCATCGCACTCAATGTGGCACAGTCCGCTCTGTCTCGGCAGATCGGCCTTTTGGAGAGTGACCTTGGCATCGAGCTGTTCAGAAGAGAAGGAAGGAATATAAAGCTGACTGAAGCGGGCAGATCTTTTTACGAGGATGCCATGCAGATATTGGAATCTATCGATAAGACAAGGGAGAAGATAACCAATGTGAAGAATTTGAGGGAGCATGCTTTCAATGTCCATATCACCCGTTCGGATATGACGACAAAAGTGCTGCAGTCTTTCAATCATTTCATAAAGCAGGACCCGTCCATCGAGTTCACCATCTTTTCCGAGGCGGAAGATTCCCTTGAAGAGAAACTGCTGGACGAATCATTGGATCTTGTAATATCATCCAAAAAATTGAACGGTGACCAGTTGAAAAGCACTTTATTGTTTGAGCAGAATTATTATTATGTATTCCGGCAGAACAATCGCATCAACCTTCCTGTACAGGCTTCACTGAGCGAATTGGAAGATGCACCGCTTGCTACATTCGACCCCGTCATGAAAATGACGGACCTGTTCAAAAACAGCAGGATCTATAACTACCAGGACCTATCCATCATCCAACATCTGCTTATCCACCATGGATACGTCGCCATCGTCACAAATGATGAGGCAAAGCAACTGATTTATAACTATCCAAAATTCACCGTCCACAGCCTCGGCCATTTGAATATCAAACATCCGATGTATGTCAGTATGCTGAAAAATAATGAAAATATATTCGTAAACAAATGGTATAACCAGCTGAGACAGGAGTTCATGCCGATGTACCATCCCTATGCAGATTAGACATGTAATGAGCAGGAAATTTAACAAATGGGAAGAAGGCGGACCCATAATAAAATAAATTAAGGCGCGATCCGAGTTGACTCGGACCGCGCCATTTCACCAATTATTTCTTCAATCTTTTTAAAATTTCGTCCACCACTTCATTCATCGTATGTTTCCCCCCCACGTCCGGGGTCAGGAATCCATCTGCTGTGACACTCTCCATTGTATCTAGGAGCAGTCTCCCCATCTCTTCCTCACCATGATGATCGAGCAGCATCTTAGCCGTCCAGATTTGGCCGATCGGGTTCGCAATTCCTTTCCCTACGATATCCGGAGCCGAACCATGAACCGGTTCAAACATCGATGGATGCTTCCCGTTCAAATTAAGATTCGCCGATGGTGCAATGCCTATGCTGCCCATGATCGCCGCTCCGACATCCGTCAGAATATCACCGAACAGATTGCTCGCAACCACCACGTCATACCGTTCTGGATGTGTTACAAATGATGCAGCGAGTGCATCAATATGCTGTGACATTGTTTCAATGCCGTTGTAACTTGAAGCAGTCTCTTTGAACACTTCATCCCAGAAAGGCATGGAATGGAAGATTCCGTTGGATTTGGTCGCACTTGTTACGTGCCCGCTTCTGGATTTTGCCAGTTCAAACGCATGCACCATCGCCTGCTTAGTTGCACGTTTTGAAAATATATTATTTTGGATGGCAATCTCATCGTCACCCTGGTACATTCTGCCGCCGACAGAACTGTATTCCCCTTCACTGTTTTCCCTTACCACGACGATATCGAAATCTTCCGGGTTCGCAAGCGGTGATTTGATGCCTCCGAACACTTTCGCCGGCCTGACATTGATTTCCAGTTGGAATTCCCTCCTGATTTTCAGCAGCAGTCCCCACAGTGAAATATGATCCGGCACTTTTGAAGCATCCCCTACCGCACCGAGGAACACACTGTCTGACTGTCCGAGCTTTTCCATGCCATCCTCAGCCATCATATCACCGTGCTTTAAATAATGATCACACCCATAATCAAAATGTTCATATTCAAACTTCAGTCCACCATGAATATCCGCAATCGTATCCAGCACTTTTAAAGATGCGGGAACAACTTCCTGCCCAATCCCGTCTCCAGGTATTACAGCGAGTTTTATCTTTTTCATATGTATTCCTCCAACTCTGTATTTTAGCTCATGTACATTATGCTCATTCGATTTGGAATGTGACAAGCGAATCCATTTCCTGTAACCTTTAAAAAAAAAGACATTGGACGTTTTCAAAAACATCCAATGTCTAAGCTCATTTTGAAAAAGATATTGATATAAGCGCGAAAAGCGATCCCTATTACTGCTCCATGCTCCCATAGACTTCTTCCAATTCAAGATCCCGGGAGGTTTCTTGTCTTATCTTTTTCATCAGTTCACTATCATTTATCAGGGATTCCCCGAATGAAGGGATCATTTCTTTTATTTTCGGTGTCCAGTCATCCATATATTGCGGGAAGTTTTTCTCAAGCACTTCGAGTGCAACAGAAACGGAAGTCGATGCTCCCGGTGACTCTCCCAGAAGGGCCATGACAGTATGGTCTTTGGAGTTAACAGCCTCTGTCCCGAATTGGATGTATCCTTTGCCGTACTCTTTTGTGTCTTTGATGACCTGTACGCGTTTTCCGGCGACAAGCAGATCCCAATCTTCATCTTTCGCATCAGGCACAAACTTACGAAGTTCCTTCATCCGATCCTGTTTGTCCATCATAACCTGCTGTATGGAATACTTGACCAGCGGCATGTTTTTTACACCAGCAGAAATCATGGTCATTATATTACTCGGATTGATGGATTTGAAAAGATCCAGATTTGAACCGTTTTTCAGGAATTTAGGACCTATGGCCGCAAATGGTCCGAACAACAAGCTTTTTTCACCTTGAATATAACGTCTGTCCAGGTGAGGCACAGTCATAGGCGGTGTGTTTGGCGGCTCTTTCCCATATACTTTGGCACCATGCTGATTGACCACCTCCGGGTTGTTGCAAACAAGGAACGCGCCGCTTATCGGGAAACCACCCAGATTCTTACTTTCGGGGATTTTTGTTTTTTGCAGCATCGGAATTGCATTACCACCGGCACCGATGAAGAGATAATCTGCTACATGGTATTCAACTTCATCTTTTTCAAGATTACGGACTTTGACTCCCCATTTATTATCTCTTCTTTTTTCGAAATCAAGCACTTCATGATTATAATGAACTTCCGCATTTTCATGTTCACTGATATTTTTCGCGAGTTTCCTTGTAAGTTCGCCAAAATTGACGTCCGTACCATAGTCAATCTTGCTCGCCGCAACCGGTTCACCAGGCTTGCGGCCAGCCATCATCAGCGGCATCCATTTTGCCAACACATCGGGATCTTCTGAATACTCCATACCTTCAAACATGTCGAGCGGACGCATTGATTCATACCGTCTTTTCAGAAAATCTACATTTTCAGCCCCCTGGACAAAACTAATATGGGGTAATGGCCGGATGAATTCTTCAGGGTTTTCTATCTCTTTGTTTCTGACCAGGTAAGACCAGAATTGCCTGGATTCCTCGAACTGTTCATTTATTTCTCTCGCTTTTTCTATATCTATCGATCCATCTTCTTGTTCAACCGTATAGTTCAATTCACATAACGCAGCATGTCCAGTGCCGGCATTATTTCTTTCATTCGAACTTTCTATTGCAGGTTTATCAAGTCTTTCAAACAGTTTGATATTCCAATCAGGTTCTATATTTTTTAACAGCGAACCAAAAGTGGTACTTAAAACGCCGGCACCGATCAGAATGACACTCTTAGATTCTGTATTGTCCATTTTTATGACCGCCTTCCTAAACTAAGTCTTCTATATATACACCAGATAATTTCATACTTTTCAGTTATCCTTCAACATTTGATTCTGTCCGTTTATATGAACGCAGGATCATCACCAGGATCAGTCCAAGTATTGCAACTACGAGAAGGAACCCAATGTTGAATCCTATTCCGTTCACCCACGCAAATCCGATAGCTCCTGCAAATACAAGATAGAATGTTGTAGGAATAAGCAGCTTTGTGATTATTGTACCCTCTTTACCTACCATGCCAACTGCAGCACTTGCTGCAACGACATTATGCACACATATCATATTTCCTGCGGCACCACCGACTGCCTGAAGTGCGACAATTACAAGCGGGTTCATGTTGATCTGTTCAGCCACACCGAACTGGAACAGCCCGAACATCATGTTACTCACCGTATTACTTCCAGCGGCAAAGGCACCCATGGCACCGATTGTCGGCGATATCAGCGGCCAGCTGTCACCAAACAGGAGAGCTGCGCCATGCGCCAGTACGAGCGGCATCGATTCATATCCCGCATCGTTGATTCCTGAATTTATGAATACCTGCACAAGTGGCACGGATACGATCAATGCAGCCATCGCTGAAAGGATCGTTTTCCAGGAAACCTTGAATGCATCACCCATCCCTTTCATGTCCAGTTTATGGATCCATCCTGTAGCAATGGATACGACGATGAAAACGACACCAGGAATCATTAGCGGTGTAAGGCTGTGCGCTATCCCTGTACCTAATATGTTATCAAACGAAATGGACCAGGCAGACAACAGGGATTTCAACCCGAGTGTATCGATTCTCGTTATGACAAGCAGTACTGCAACGAGAACATATGGCAGCCAGGCTTTGAACATGGAAATCTCTTTCGGCGCCCTTGCATCAGGAGACATTGCACTGATCCATGAAGGATGCCATTTTGAACGTGGTTCGAAGTCGAAAGTCTCTTTCGGCATGAGGAATCCTTTTTTAGCAAGCGGGACAACAATCGCCAGACCAACCAGACCACCGATTATGGATGGGAATTCCGGCCCCAGGAAATTTGCTGTAAGCATATATGGGACAACGAAAGCCAGACCTGCAAATATCGCAAACGGCCAAACCTTGAGCCCTTCCAGGAAACTCCGGTTTTTGCCAAAGAATTTTGTCAGCATCGCCGACATGAATAATGGTATGAATAAACCGACCATCGCATGGAATATCGATACCTGCCCTCCGATATTGAATACGAATGTCGACAGCTCCATCCCTTCAGCATCCAGGAAGGAATTCACTACAGGCTTATTCTCAAGACTCGTATTGACGCCGACAAGTATCGGTGTTCCGACCGCACCGTATGAAACCGGTGTGGACTGCAGCATCAGAGCGACCATAACAGCGGCAAGTGCCGGGAATCCAAGTGCAATAAGCAGTGGGCCTACGACTGTCGCCGGCGCACCCCACCCTGCAGCGCCTTCCAGAAACGTACCGAACAGCCATGCAACAATGATTGCCTGAACCCTTCTGTCAGGAGAAATACTCGTAAATGATGCTCTGATCGTATCCACAGCACCGCTTTCTTTTAATACGTTCAGCAGAAGAACTGCCCCGAATACAATGACTCCAACCTCAAGTGCAGTCAGCACTCCTTTGAACGAGGCAGCGGTAATTTCAACAGCACCCATCTGCCATCCGAAGAATGCAATTAGAATCGTAATGATAAAACTGTAGAACATCCCTTTTTTCGCCGACCATCTAAGAATTACTAGAAAGAAGAAAATCGAAAGAATCGGCAACAGGCTTAAAAATATTAACATGAAACGGCCCCCTTAGTTCCGTATTGAAAGATTGTCATCTAGTCATCAGATGACTTTATGTCTTGTTGCCATTCTATGTAATCGCTTTCCAAATGTCAAATGTTTTTCCAGGAAAATAAAAAAAGACCTCCGGGAGAGATCTCTTAGTAGTTGGACAACAATACTTCTTCCACTTCTTTCAAATGGTTGAACATATGCCTGGCCGCTGCCTCTTCATCTTTATTTTTGATCGCTTCCAGAATTCGTTTATGCTCATCATAAATCTTCTGGATTGATTTTTCTGCTTCATATAACCAGATTCTTCTCGTTTCCTTCATCGTACGGATCATGGTTTCTGAAACATCGTCGAGCAGATTGGCAAGCAGGGGGTTCCCTGTAGCTTCTGCAATCGCCATATGGAAATCATAATCTGCCTGTTCACCCAGTTCATTGTTCTCGACCGCAGTAGACATCTTTTCAAGGGCATTTGCCATTTTTTCCAGATTGTAATCATCCGCTTTTTCACACGCAGATCGCGCACAGCCCACTTCTATGATTTTTCTCAAATCAAGCAAGTTAGCGATATCAGATTTTGTAATGATTTCAAAATTCTGTTCAAATCCGAGCGGCATCTGCTCATTGATGAATGATCCCTGCCCGTGCCTCACCTGTATGACATCCAGCACCTTCAGGCTGTTAAGCGCCTCCCGTATGGAAGCCTGGGACACTTGATATGTTTCCGCCATTTTCACGATGGAAGGCAATTTATCCCCGGGTTCGAGTCTCCCCGATTTAATGTCACCCAGGATGATCTCAGCAATTTCCTCATATACCTTTTTTCTTTCTATACTCATTTCAACCACATCCGATAGCGTTATTCTCGTTTCAATGATAGCACATATCATAGTGCATGAAACCTCAATATAAAGTCAAAAAACTTCAATTTACAACCTACTTGTTGAGTACTCTGAAATATTATTTTCATTTTTGTAATACAAATGAAATCAAAATTATCTGAAAATATATTGCATTTTGGTCTTATAATTGTTAAGATATAAACAATTTTTAATTAAAGGAGGCATTCGAATGTTAACACTAATTTTCGCAATCATCCTACTTGTTGTAGGTTATATGGTTTACGGGAAAATTATAGAAAAGATTTTTGTCATCGACGATAACAACGAAACACCAGCTTACAAAAGCGGAGATGGTGTTGATTACATTCCAATGCATCCGGTAAAGGGCTGGTTGATCCAGCTACTTAACATCGCAGGGCTCGGCCCGGTCTTTGGCGCGGTGGCGGGTGCATTGTATGGACCTGTCGCATTGATTTGGATTGTTTTTGGCTGTATTTTTGCCGGAGCGGTACACGATTACTTCTCAGGTATGCTGAGTATCCGTAACAACGGGGCTCAATTCCCTGCAATGGTAGAAAAATATCTTGGAAAAAGTGTCAAGGTTTTCGTCTATGTCGTTTCTTTGGTACTTATGATACTGGTCGCTGCGGCATTTACAGCAGGTCCAGCCGAACTCATTGCTCTTAAAACAGGCGGTGCTATACCTTTTGCAGCTGCTCTGGTGATTATTTTTGGATACTTTGTCCTTTCAGCAATCTTGCCGATCAATAAAATAATTGGAAAGATCTATCCAGTTTTCGGTGCCGTTTTAATAATTATGGCTATTGCCGTTCTGGCTGGTCTGCTTTTCTCAGGGACTACGATACCGAACATAAGTTTAACAAGTGCCCATCCAGAAAATCTCCCAGTCTGGCCACTCCTGATGATCACTATTTCATGCGGGGCCATATCCGGATTCCACTCCACACAGAGTCCGATTATCGCAAGGACTGTCAGAAAGGAATCTGAAGGACGTAAAGTATTTTTCGGAGCCATGATTGCAGAAGGAGTACTTGCACTCATCTGGGCTACAGCCGGCATGACTTTCTTTGGTGGTACTGAAGGTTTGGCTGCAGCACTTGCGAATGGCGGACCTGCCGGCGTCGTCGATGCCATTTCCATCGGTTATCTCGGGGCAGCAGGTGCACTTCTTGCATTCCTCGGGGCGGTCATCCTACCTATCACTACAGGGGACACCGCACTGCGCTCATCCAGAATGATTTTAACTGAAGCCGTCGGTAGTTATGTTAAAGTAGGAGCAAGACCAAAACTGTTCATCATGACTGCGTGCGTGGCAGTTCCTGCATTCCTGCTTGCAACCATCGATTACATGTTCTTATGGAGATATCTTGGTTTCTCCAATCAGATGGTTGCCGCAACGATGCTATGGGTCGCCACAGCATATCTCATAAAAGAAGGAAAGTTCCATTTCATCGCAGGACTTCCTGCACTCTTCATGACCGGAGCAGTCGGAGCCTACTTCTTCTACGCACCTGAAACATTGAATATGAATTATGAAATCTCTCTGGTCCTTGGTACAGTTCCTGTCATTGTCACTGCTGCCCTTTATGCAAGGGCCGTATACCGACAAAAATCAAGGGGTTTGGAAGAAAATACACAATTAGGTTAATATCCAAGGAGGAATTGTCATGTCACAAACATTACAAATTGAAAGAGCCAATGAACTGAAAAATAAACCGGATGTTTCCACTGTACAATTTGGAACAGTCTTTACAGATTATATGTATTCAAATAAATATACCCCGGAACATGGGTGGAGTGAAGCATCCATCATTCCCTACCAGAATCTGCAACTGTCACCGAGCTGCCAGGCCATCCATTACGGTCAATCCGTTTTCGAAGGCCTTAAAGCCTACAAACAAGGGGACGACATCCTTTTATTCCGGCCTGATGAGAATTTCAAGCGGATGAACCAGTCATTATCACGCCTGTCCATGCCGGAAATCAACGAAGAAAATGCATTGAACGCATTATACGAGCTGCTTAAATTGGAACGGGAATGGGTTCCGGACGGCGAAGGGCAATCCCTTTATATCCGTCCATTCGTCTTTGCAGATGAAGCCTTCCTTGGTGTCAGACCTTCAAGAACATATCAATTCAACATCATCCTATCTCCTGTCGGCGGCTATTACGGTGCATCACAGCTGAACCCGACAAGCATCTATGTCGAAGATGATTTCGTACGTTCCGTACGCGGCGGCGTTGGCTCCGCTAAAGTGAGTGGTAACTATGCAGCCAGCCTGCTTGCACAAAGAAAGGCGAATGAGCTCGGATATGAACAGGTGCTTTGGCTGGATGGTGTAGACCAGCAGTATGTTGAAGAAGTCGGCAGTATGAACATCTTCTTCGTAAGAGACGGTGAAGTCGTGACACCGGAGCTTAACGGCTCAATCCTTCCGGGCATCACACGGAAATCACTCATCGAACTTGCACAGCATAAGGGCTATACTGTGAAAGAAGAAAAAATCCACATCGATACGCTTGCAGAGGACCTCCACAACGGTAAAATCACCGAAGTATTCGGTGCCGGAACAGCAGCGGTCATTGCGCCAGTCGGCCGTCTGAACATCCACGGTACGGACTATATCGTCAATGATAATCAGGTCGGTGAAGTGTCCCTTGATCTGTTTAACGACCTGACGGACATCCAGTACGGCAGAAAAGAAGATCCATTCAACTGGATCGTAAGACTTTAATTGAACAAAAATACGCAGACCTTATGTCTGCGTATTTTTTATGTTTCTATAATTGGCGATTTACTATTCAGTTACTTCAAATTCAACTTTTCCGATATTCTCATATTCCACGGTGTATTTCCCCTGTTTCAATTCCACGGGAATATTGAAAGTGCCTGCGGAAATAAACAGCCCGGCGTTGAGTGTCTTGCTCCGTTCCGAAACTGCCTGTGCCAGCCATTTTACAGCTTTGGCAGGATGTCCGAGCACTTCTGTCGAACGCCCTTCTTTTATCACTTCACCATTGAATGACAATGTGCCCTTGATATCATCGAGGTCTTCATACTCGAATTTCTGAGGTTCCCCGAAAATCACCGCCCCATTCACTGCGCCGTCCGAAACGACTTCATAAAGGTCGATATTCGGGAACCAGTCTTCATAGCGTCCATCCGGCACCTCAGCCCCCGGTGCCACCCGGCATTTTCTCATGATGTCTTCGACACTGTCTTCCGGGAAAACAATTTCGTCCACGATGAATACGAGCTCCATTTCCAGCAGCGGAACATTAAAATCGCTGAGTGAAACGGATCCAAGTATTGTACGCTCCGTCATCGCACCGTATAACGGCTGATCACTTTTAAAAATATCCTGGGTCTCCTTACTCGTAAGGCTGATTTTATATCCGCCCAACTCTTCCCCATTCTCTATTTTCCTATTCAATACTTCATCCTGGATATCATAGGCTGCATCCAGATCATCAATACCAATTACCCCGCGCTTCAGCGGTTTATTATTAATATACGCATTATAGAGCTGTTCTACTACCGTCATACAAATACCTCCCGGAACTTTTATATTAAATATAACATAACCGCTTTATGATGATAGAAAACTTACAATTGAAGTTATTTATTTGCCATAAGACAGCAAGGAATGCACTCATAGTTTATAAATTATGCATAGTAAATGAAAAACATCGTCGAAATCATCGGTTAACTGTTGACCTTGTTAATAAATATAATATATATAATTCATCATTATACATTAAATTGTATAGATTGCTTCCCTTTGAAATTATTTTTATAATTGATGCGTATATACTTTATGCACTAATGAAGGGGAGCGTTTGAATGAATTGGAATACAGAAGAACAGCTTGAAGATTTACTTTGCCAGCTCGTTTCATGGGACAGCAGGACAGGCACTGAAGGGGAAGTCCTTTTTCCGTATAAGCTTAAAGATGAATTATTCAAAATGGATTACTTTTTAAATCAGCCTGAACTTTTGGAACTGCATGATGCCGGTAAAGACAGGAATGTTTTATCCGCCTTGTACAAATCGGACCAGGCCGATCAGACAATCGTCCTGATCAGTCACTTCGATACGGTACACACGAAAGAATTTGGTTCCAAAAGCAGACTCGCTTTTTCACCACGTGAACTCACACAGCGTTTCAAGGAAGACCCATCTGATTTTTCCCGGGAAATCCAGGATGATATCCTATCCGATGAATATCTTTTCGGACGTGGAACGATGGACATGAAAATGGGGCTCGCCCTGCATATCCAAATGCTTGAGAAAGCCGTAAATGAATCGTGGCCGGTGAACTTGCTGCTCCTTACTGTACCGGATGAAGAAGTGGATTCTGCCGGTATGCGTGCTGCAATGGAAAATCTCGAAAAACTGAAGATGCAACATGGGCTGGATATTTCTTTATTCCTGAACAGTGAACCCAGTTTCACGCAGCGGCCAGAAGATCCCAACTATTACATATATTCAGGCTCAATCGGGAAAATCATGCCATCTGCCCTGTTCTACGGTATTGAAACACATGCAGGTGAACCGCTTCGTGGTCTAAATGCACATTACATGGCTTCATTCCTCAATCAGAAAATGGAGTTTACTGATACTTTCTCGGAAGAGGAGTATGGCGAAAAGACCCCGCTGCCGATTACATTGAAAAGTTATGATCTGAAGAAGGACTACTCTGCCCAGACATCCAATCATGTTGCGTCACTGTATAACGTTTTTACAATGAAACAGAATGCAGATGATATTTTCTCCAAATACAATAATCTCGTCAATGAAGCGATGACTGAATGCCAAAGTCATTATGAACAGATATGCCGCAGAGAAAATATAAATCCCATCGGTGAAATCAAAACGGTGACATACGATGAATTGTATGATTATACATTGAAAAAGATCGGCAACAAAAAGATGGATGAAGTCATCACCTCCTACATCGAAAGGGATGATCTCGATGACAGGGAAAAATCCATGCGGATTGCCAATCGGATGGTCACATACTGTAAAGAGCTCGTACCATTGACGGTCACTCTTTTTGCACCTCCCTACTATCCTTCAGTCAACGCTTCAGAAAATGAACTGATCAAGGACATTGTACAGTACACAAAAAGCTACCTGTCTTTGAATCATGAAATGAATCCGATTGAAGTCCATTACTTCAATGGTATATCCGACTTGAGTTATGTCACTTATGACAGCCATGATGACAGCTGGGAAACGTATAAGGAAAACACTCCGGTATGGGACAGGACATATACAATCCCATTCGAGGAGATGCAGAAGCTTCAGGCACCATTCATCAATATCGGCCCATTTGGCAAAGATCCGCACAAACTCGCGGAGAGGCTGCATAAAGAAAGTGCCTTTGTAATTACACCAAAGCTGCTCGAAAACATAATCAAAAAATATTTTATTAAATAAAAGCCCCAGTGGCGTCATAAATAAGGTATGATTGAATAAATCAGAATATTAAGAATTATCAAAGGGTAAAGGAAATGCTGAATTAGGTTGTATACATTCGAAAGGGGCTTATTTATGGAATTCATTAGCGCAATATCAGCTTTTCTATGGGGATGGCCGGTAGTTCTCATATTATTTGCAACGAGTCTTTATCTGACATTCAAATTGAGATTTTTCCAGTTCAGATATCCAGTCCATATTTTCAAACAGACCATCGGAAAAATAGGCAAGAAAACCAAGGGTGACGGGACTGTTACGCCATTCCAGACTTTGACTACTGCACTCAGTTCCACTATCGGTGCAGCCAATATCGTTGGTGTGCCAGTCGCCATCATGCTCGGCGGTCCCGGAGCAGTCTTCTGGATGTGGGTCATTGCCATATTGGGCATGTCCCTCAAATTCGGTGAAATCACACTCGGTGTCCACTACAGAGAGAAAAATGCTGCCGGTGAGTATGTCGGCGGTCCGACATACTATATGAAAAATGGCATCAAATGGCCGCTGGTCGGTAAAATACTTGCAGCCTGGTATGCCATATTCCTGATAATCGAACTGATACCAAGCATCATGGTCCAGAGTAACTCTGTTGCCAGTACAATAGAAGATACATTCACACTGAATCCACTGATTACCGGAATCGTCGTTGCTTTCTTTGTGGGGCTCGTCGTCTTTGGCGGCATCAAGCGTATCGGTGCTGTCAGCTCGATATTCGTGCCAGTCATGGCTTTGTTCTATGTTGTCGCGGGACTGATTGTCATCCTTATGAATTTTTCAGAAATACCTGCTGCGTTCGCATTGATATTCACAGAAGCATTTAATCCGTCAGCTGCTCTCGGGGGCGGAGCCGGTGCCGTACTTGCAGAAACAATCCGATGGGGATTCGCCCGTGGAATCTACAGTAACGAAGCCGGTCTCGGTACATCCCCGATCGCACACTCAGCAGCAAAGACAGATCACCCTGTCAGGCAGGCATTATGGGGCGTCATTGAAGTTCTGGTTGACACACTGATCATCTGTACAGTCACCGGACTTGTCGTCATCATATCCGGCGTCTGGAAACATGAAGATGCTGCAGAGGGCAGCGTCAGGGAAGCACTGACAGCACGTGCATTCGGAGAAGTATTTGGTCCGATAGGCAGTACGATGGTTTCTCTTGCACTTGTATTATTTGTCTTCTCCACGATTACCGTAGTGGTCTTCTACGGTGCGAGACAGGCGGAATACTTATTTGGATTATGGGCTGGAACAGTGATGAAAACGGTGTATGTCATTTCCATCGTCATCGGTGCCATTGGCGGCGCCACGACACTTTGGACATTCCTGGATATCACGCTCTTCATGATTCTGCTGCCCAACATAATCGCCATCGTCCTGATGTCGCCAAAAATCCTTGAGCTCAAAAATGAATACTTCAAGTCGGAACATTACTACAAAAAAGATATCAAGGAAGAAAAAGGCATCAAATAAAAGTCCGTAATCCAGAATCCCCTCTCACTTCACGTGAAAGGGGATTCTTTTGATGTGATGAAGTCCGGCAAGGACGCGACTTGGACCAAAAACAAAAAATCCGGAGCTTCCGCCCCGGATTCCCATATAATATTAATCTACCTTATAATCTTGTACCGCTTCGTGTGTATCACTGATTTTCTCGAAAATGTCATCACCTGATTTTACAGCCGTTCTCATAAACAGGACATCAACAAGGTACAACTGTGATATTCTTGCTGTCATGGTGCCGATTCTGATATTGTTCTCCTCAAGTGACGTGCTCATGACGATACTCGCAACGTTTCTCGCCGGCGAGCTGATGGACTGTGTAACGAGGATGGTTTTCACACCGTGGCTGCGGCACTGTTTTAAAATATGGATGATTTCTTTTGTTCTTCCAGATGTTGAGAAGAGGACGACAACCGCACCTTTTTTAAGAACAGGGATTTTTGTCAGCAGGACATGATTATCAAACGGCACTACTGATTTTATCCCGATTCTTGAAAGCTTTAAATACAGATCTTCGCTTGGTATTCTGGATGCCCCGATGCCGAATAACACGACTTCATCGGCTGCAGCCAACGTTTCTGCCGCTTCTTCAACCGCATCATAACTGACGGTCTTATGCGTGCCGTATAATGCACTCACTGTGTTGTTCAGGGCCTTGTCCATTGTAACGTTGATATCATCTTCGGGTGACAGTGATTTGCTGTAGACTTCCTTGTTCGATTTCGTATGCTCTTTTGCAAGTTCAACTTTTAGTGACCTTAACCCCTTAAGCCCGATTTTCTTTGAAAACTTTGTGATACTCGCCTGGCTTACCCCGATATTCTCAGCATTTTCAGCGATGCTCGCAGTCAGGAAATCCTCACGGTTTTCAAGAACGTAGCTAGCAATCAACCGCTCCTTACGGCTGAAAGAGTCCATTTGACTTCTGATGTGCTTCGTTACTGAATACATATTCTAACTCCCATTCAATTGAACAATGCACTCTGGACCGACCTTCCATACAAACGTACAATCGTTCAATTTTACAATTTTTATATCCTTGATTCTTACTTTAGCATACTCATATACAAATTGTAATTACTCTTTGTAATGTTTTTAGAAAATATGCACAATCATACTTAAGCCTTATTTATCCAGATTTTCCACCATCTTTTCCTTGAAGCCGAACAGATAGGTGAATACGAATCCGCCCGCATATCCGAGGATGAGCCCGATGATATAATGAATATATTTTCCATCGGCAATGAGCGGCACAAGAGAGATTCCGGATACACCGATATTGATTGCTCCGGTTGACACCAGGGCCTGGTAGGCGCCGCCGAATGCCGCGCCCAGACATGCTGTCAGGAAGGGACGTCCGAGTGGCAGTGTCACCCCGTACAACAAAGGTTCCCCGATACCGAGGAAGCCGACAGGCAATGTCCCCTTTATAATGTTTTTCAATCGCTTTGATTTGGTTTTGACAAAGATTGCCACAGCCGCCCCGACCTGTCCTGCGCCTGCCATACCCAGAATCGTGAAGATCGGGGTGTAACCGATATCCTGTATGAATTCCAGATGGATCGGGGTAAGCCCATGATGCAGACCCACCAATACGAGCGGAAGGAATGTCGCTGCCAGCACAGCCCCTGCAAATACACCGCCAACTTCCAGCACCCAGTTGATGGAGACGATGATGCCTTCAGACAATACCGCCCCTATCGGCTGCAGGCCGAGTACCGTCATCAGGCCGACGATGAATACAGTTATGGTCGAGGTCACAATCAGATCGAGTGAATTGGGTACTACTCTCCTGATCTGCTGTTCCAATATTGCCATGAGGAAAGCTGACATCATCACTGCGAATAAACCGCCGCGCCCTGACACGAGTGCTTCACCAAACAGTTCCATTTCATCCAGTGCAGGATTGAATATCAAAGCTCCACTGATTGCACCAAGGGCTGGAGTCCCTCCAAACTCCTTTGCGGTGTTGAATCCGACCAGCACACCTATGATGGTGAAGAAAGCGCCTCCAATAAACTGCATCACCTGAACCCAGGCAAGGTCAGTATCCACACCTGAGTTTATGGCGAAATTCACGATACCATTAATCAGTCCGGAAGCAACCAGGGCAGGTATCAGAGGGATGAAAATGTTACCGATTTTTTTTAGCAGATACTTTATCCCCTTCTTCCTGGGCGCAGACCCATCACTTTGGACTTCCCTGATCTGCTTTTCGATTTCACGCCTTGTCTTTTCTGCAGCGCCAGGACCTAAAATGATCTGGAATTCTTCCTCATCAACTACCCCATTCACACCCTCCAGTTTTTTGATATTTTCAATATCAACCCTGCTATGGTCTTTGGGTGTTACACGGATACGCGTCATGCAGTTGTATACATCGTCTATATTTTCTTTGCCGCCCAGCAGATCGAGCAGCTGTGAAGCTAAAATTTTGGACATATTATTTACCCCTTGTTTGTACTCAATATTTCTCTGATATTCGGCTGGTCAACCACCAATTTTTTCGCTTCTTCCGCATCAATATTCAAAACAAGCATCAGTACGGCCGTTTTCACATGTCTTCCTGATTCATGGAAGGCATCCACCGCAGCCTGTGCCTCCACTTCCGCAATATCCTGGATCATGTTGATTGCACGTTTTTCAAGTTTATCATTGCTTGGATTCACATCCACCATATAGTTCCCATAAACTTTCCCTCGCTTGATATTGATAATCGTAGAGATCATGTTCAGCACCAATTTCTGTGCCGTACCCGCTTTTAACCGTGTCGATCCGGTGAGGATTTCAGGGCCGGATGCCACTTCAATAGGATAATCGGAAAGCAACGATATTTCACTGTCCTTGTTATTCGAAAGGCTTCCGGTCATTGCTCCCGCACGCTTCGCTGCCTGGAGTGCCCCTTTTACATATGGCGTCCTGCCACTCGCAGCAATGCCAATCACACAATCATTCGGTCCCACTTTCAAATCCACCATATCCAATTCACCCAATGTGACAGAATCCTCGGCACCTTCAATCGCTAATTTAAGTGCCCTGTCCCCACCTGCAATCATACCGATAAATTCATCAGGGTGTGTGTTGAAAGTCGGTGGACATTCAGAGGCATCCAGCACGCCCAGTCTTCCGCTTGTTCCTGCTCCCGCATAGATTACTCTGCCCATCTCATTCTCAAGCACTGCTGTAATCAATTTTTCTATGTTGGCTTTTTCATCCCCCACAGCCTCCAGTGCATCAGAGGTCTCATCATTCATGAGATCAATAATTTCATGGACTGCGAGCATATCCAGTTCCTTAGATTTTTCATTTCTGTTCTCTGTTCCCATAAACTGTCACTCCCTTAAGGCCAGTATATTGCAGAAAACCAATAAAGTAAATATTATTTCTACAATAACAATAATTAATATAAACATAATATAATTTTTATGCATAGAAAAAGCCGGGATGGAAGTCCCGGCATCATTGATGATTATGCATTCACTTGTTTTTCTTTAGCCAGCTCCTGTGCAACGCCGATGATCCAGTCTTCCTGGCCGCCTACTGCACCCATTTCGGAAATCCGTGTTAAAATATCCCTTGCATCCACGCCATATTCTTTACCTGCACGCTCTGCAAATAGAAGGAAGCTCGAATAAACCCCGGTATATCCAAGCGTGAGGGACAACCGGTCGATCTGCACCGGTCTTTCCATCATTGGCTTCATCAGGTTTTCAGCAGCATCCATCGTCTTATACAGATCAAGGTTGTGGTCGATGTCCATCCTGTTCATTACAGCAACCAGCTGCTCGGTAGCAGTGTTGCCTGCGCCGGCGCCCATGCCTGCCAGACTCGCATCAATTCTGTCAGCACCTTCTTCAATTGCGACGATTGAATTCGCCACTCCTAATGACAGATTATTATGACCATGGAAACCGATTTTTGTCGAGCTGTTCAAATTCTCTTTGAAGATGGACATTCGTTTCCTTGTATCATCCATCGTCAGTGCACCAGCAGAATCGACTACGTAAATGGTTCCTGCCCCGTATGATTCCATCTTTTTTGCCTCTTCAAGAAGATTCTCGGGTGTCGTCCGGTGTGACATCATCAGGAATCCGACAGTATCCATGCCGAGCTCCACCGCTTTTTTGATGTGTTGTTCAGATACATCCGCTTCAGTACAATGCGTTGCTACACGCGCAACTTGTGCACCCCATCCATGGGCGCGCTCCAAGTGCTCTATCACTCCGATACCCGGCAGGAGCAGGACGCCTATTTTAGCGTTCTTTGCATTGGCAACAGCCGTTTTTATAATATCTTCTTCTGTTTCTTTCGAAAAACCATATTGGATGGAACTGCCGCCCAGGCCGTCTCCATGCGTCGCTTCAATAATATCCGCTCCTGAATCATCAATCGCTCTTGTCAGTTCGGCAATCTGATCTGTTGAATACTGATGTCGGATCGCGTGCATACCGTCCCTTAATGTCACATCATTGATAATCACTTTTTTACCCATTATTCAGTCACCCCTTCTTTCAACATACTTTCAGCCATTACTTCCCCTGTTTTAACCGCTGCAGAAGTTATGATATCCAAGTTACCGGCATATTCCGGCAGGAAATCTCCATTACCTTCAACTTCAACAGATATCGTAACGATATTCCCTTTGATGACAGGATCCGCTTTATATCGATAGCCCGGTACATATGCCTGTACACTCTCGAGCATCTGATCCAGTGATTTTCGTATTTCTTCATGCTTCATTTCAGCGTCACCATCAGTCTGGACATGGATTGTATTTCTCATAAGTATCGGCGGGTCAGCCGGATTCAATGTGATGATCGCCTTCGATTCTTTGGCTCCCCCAACTTCTTTCAATGCATTCGCTGTGGTCACAGTGAACTCGTCAATATTCTGTCTTGTTCCCGGGCCCGCACTCTTACTTGAAATGGAGGCTACGATTTCTGCATAATCGACTGCCAATACATCCGATACTGCCTTAACCATCGGGATGGTTGCCTGGCCACCGCATGTAACCATATTCACGTTGTCCAGCTTTGGAATTTCATCTTCTTTAAGATTGACTGAAGGAACAAGAAACGGTCCGACTGCAGCGGGTGTCAGATCAATCGCTTTCTTCCCCATTTCCTTCAATATTTTCGCATTGTGCAGATGCGCTTTTGCAGATGTTGCTTCATATACGATATCTGCAATTTCAGGACGTTCAACCAACCCGTCAATGCCGTTGGATATTGCGGTAAGGCCGTTCTCTTCAGCACGCTTTAACCCTTTGGACTCCGGATCTATACCTATCAAAGCCGTCACTTCCAAAATATCGCTTCTTAAAAGTTTTATCATCAAGTCTGTTCCAATATTGCCGGAGCCGATAATTGCACATTTGATTTTTTCATTCGCCATTCAGTACATCCCCTTTTAAAGTAGTTTCTTACCGTTACAACAATGGTCGCAGGCTGCCTCCAGGTGTTTTCTCAGCAGTATCTGCGCTTTCTCCACTTCCTGCTTCTCCAATGCTTCAATGATTTCAACATGCTGATCAATGATGTCCGACTGATTCGTAAATGTGATTTCACTTGTGATATCAATCAAAGTTCGGAAAATATCACGCTGTGTCGTCCACAAATGAAGCAGTGAACTGTTTCCTGACATTTTCACGAGCAGCTGATGGAATGCCAAGTCTGTTTCAATATCCCGTTCTTCATAATATTCTGCTTCATGCATCTGCTTGATGTATGATAACAGCCTGTCTTTATGATCATTGAAGACTGCCTGGGATATTTGACCGAGCGCATGATTCTCCAGAAGTATCCGGGTATCATAAAGGTTTTCGATGTCCCGGAGATCAAAGCCGATTACCGCCGTTCTACCATTCGAGAATTTTTCCGCCAGATTTTCAGATACCAGCTGACCAATCGCTTCCCTGATCGGCCCTCTGCTTACACCGAGCGTATCGGAAAGCTTCGTTTCTATCAGTGGTTCGCCTTCTTCATATTTACCGAGTATGATCTCTTTTCTCAGGTGATCGACCACTTGAGTGGCTATGTTATTCTTTACAATCATTTGTGGCTCACCGCCTTAGTTATCTGAAATGTTAACAATTAACATATGTACAGTGTAAGAAAGCGCTCTCTTTTTGTCAAGCAATATTCTGAAATTTCTATAATGTTGACAATGATAAAAACCCTCAAGACGGGATGTATTCCGCCTGAGGGTTACTCTGTGATATGTTATTCTTTTACGATGGACTCATCTTTTTGCAGCACAGGGGCATCGACTTCTATAGTTTCCGGATACTTGATACCTGCGCCGGTGTTAAGCACGACCACTTTATCCTCTGCCTTAATCCAATCCTGTTCCCGCAATTTTCTTGCTGCCGAGAATGCCGCAGCACCTTCCGGACAGACAAACGCTCCTTCATTTTCCGCCAATTCCTGCAGTTCATCCAAGAGCTCAGAGTCACTGACTGCGATTGCACATCCGTTTGTTTCATTCACAGCCTCAAGTATGAGAAAGTCGCCCAAAGCTTTGGCTACATTGATGCCGAATGCGACAGTCGAAGCGTCTTCCCACGGTTCCGCCCGCGACTTCCCTTCATTCCAGGCTTTTACTATCGGTGCACACCCTTCGGATTGCACTGCAACAAGCTTCGGCATTTTCTCCTCATGTATCCACCCTAATTGCTGAAGTTCACGTAAGGCTTTATATATACCGATAAGTCCGACACCGCCGCCGGTGGGATAGAGAATGACATCCGGAACTTCCCAGCCGAACTGCTCGGCGATTTCAATACCCATTGTTTTCTTGCCTTCGATCCGATAAGGTTCCTTCAGCGTCGAGGCATCAAAAATACCATAATCTGCAACAAGCCGTCCGACAATTTTCCCCGCATCACCGATCAGACCATCTACCAGATGGAGATCCGCTCCGGCGGCAACACATTCCTTCCGTGTTATTTCCGGTGCATCCTCCGGCATGACGATGGATGCTGTTATATCTGCCTGAGCACAGTATAATGACCATGCGGCACCGGCATTGCCGTTTGTCGGCATGGCGAGCGCCCCGACTCCAAGCTCCTTCGCTTTGGATACGCCGACTGCTGCTCCCCGTGCTTTGAATGAACCGGAAGGAATCATTCCTTCATCCTTCATATACAGATTATCTATGCCCATCTTCTCTCCGGCATTTTTCAAGTGCAGTATGGGGGGTCATACCTTCACCAAGTGACACGACGGAGGAAGGATCTTTGACAGGCAGCAGTTCATGATAACGCCAAAGGTCTGAGCTCCGGTTGAAAAGGTGCTCTTTTTTGAATTCACTTTTAAGCGTCTCCATATTATATGCCACAAGCAGTGGCGAACCGCATTCACATAACTGATTCACTTCATCGGTACTATACGTTTTTTCACATTTCGGACAGTATAGATGAGATACATAGCTGTGGTTCATATAAAGCCTCCCTGGTTTTGAAATATAATACACGTGCTCACCCTCATTAAAACAAAAGCCGGGACAAAAGTCCCGGCAGAGCCTAAACGCCGATCAGATACAGGAATAACGGAATGGTCAACAGGCTCAGCAATGTCGTGACCAGTGTTGAAAATGATACCAGATTCGGTTTTACATTAAATTGTACGGCAAGCATTGTGGAATTGGCTGCGACCGGCATGGCATTCAAGATGACGAAGACCATCTTCATCGTCTCATCCACCGGCATGAGCATGATGAGTCCCATGGCAACGAGCGGAGAAATGATCATGCGGATGATGACGACAGCGTTGATGTTCTTCAGTTCAAAATTTTCCCTCTGAATTTGAGCAAGCTGCATCCCGAGTATCAGCATGACGACCGGAATTGCCGCATTTCCCGTCATCTGTATGATATCCATCAGTTTTTCATCGATTGTGATATTCCCGAGCTGGAAAATCAGACCGGCCACCGCACCGTATATCACCGGAATCCTGAATATGCTGATGACCGCCTCTTTTACGGAAATCGTCGCCCCGCTACCGAATGAGGCGATGAATATTCCGACGGTGCTGATGATAAAACCGTGCAGCACCATCAATACGATTGCGTAGTCGAATGCCGTGGCACCCAGTGCAAACAGCATGACCGGGGCCCCGTAGTTCCCACTGTTCGGGAATAAAGAACCGAGCAGGATGGCTGATATATCCTCTTTCGTGGATTTCATGAACCAGCCTGCGAGTACAGTGACACCGATCAGTATCACTGTGAGGACTACCGAAAAGATGAAAAGATACAAATAATCCACCGTCAGCTCATTACGATAAAATGTATCGAAAGTGAGGAGAGGCAGGAGTATGTATAATGACATGGCAGATATCGATTTGATATCCATGTCCAAAAGTTTTTGTGAAATATAGCCGATGCCAAACACCAGGAATACCGGCAATACTATCATAAGCAGTTCCATGCGGTTCAACTTCCTTCAAAAATATTATATATTGTTATCTCCATGATAATTGAAAGAGGTACATAAAGGTAGCCATCTAACTAAAAAGAAGAAGCCCGGCTTATGCCAAAGCTTCTTCCCCCTGAAAATTATTTTCTTCTTCTCCACAGCATGAGTGCCGAAATGACTGCCAGAATGACCAGGATGACTGACAACAGTATCATATACAAGCTGTTGTTTGATGCTTCCGCCTGAGCACTGTCACTCTTGGACCGTGTTTCGGTTTCTTCTGCATCTTCCTCAGTCGTTCCCTCTTCAGATTCTTTCGTCTGTTCTTCTGTCGCTTCTTCCGTGTCTTCCTCAGACTTTTCTTCTGTCGGCTCTTCGGTCGTTTCCTCTTCAGTCGACTCCTCTGAAGATTTTTCTTCAGATTCCTCAGACTTTTCTGCTTCAGCTCTTTCTTTTTCATCTTCATTCGCTTCCAGCGCCGAAGTCAATGCACTCCGGGTTTCATCTGCTTCAGCCTGTGTCGTCTCACTGTTTTCAACGACAGCTTTTGCATTTTCAAGTGCGGACTGAAGTTCGGGTGTACGGTCTGACTCCTCCACAGATTCAGCCTTTTCAATCACAGTTTCCAACTTACCTGTATCCACTTCCGGTGCATCGCTTTCATTATGTGTTGTCGTGGTACGGAAGTAGGATGTCAGCAGCGGATCGCCCGATGAATTCAGCGGTTTGATGTAGTATTTGTAGTTTGTGGAAGTATCCAGTCCTTTGTCCTTATAGCTCGTCTCCGTTGTTTCACCAATCTTTTCGTCATTTCTGTAAACTCCATATTTTGATGCACCTTCCATGGCATCCCATGAGAACTGTACAGTGTTTCCCGTCACCTCACCGATGGTGATCAGCCTGTTATGGAAGTGGCTGATGAACTCATATGTCTCCGGTGCACGATTCGCCAGTTTGCTGCGTGCATCCCCGCCCAGGTAGTACATCGCAAACACTTCGGCAAAATACTCGCCGGGTTCATCAAAATACTCCGGTACTTGATGGTCGCCGAACAATTCACCTTTTTCCCTGTTCATGATTCCACGGAACTCTCCGGAACCACTGACCGTAAAGCCGGCGGCATAGGTGTCAACCGCATGCCCATATTCATGCAGTTCCAGGTTGATCGTCGAGTGGCCGTGCCCCGGGTCGCTGTATCCGATCCTTGCAGCTACGGTAAAGCCACCTGCCCCCGGCACTTCATCCCAAGTCTGCCCTGTCTTTTCCCAGCCTCTTGGCACTTCACCTGAGAGATATTCAAATTCAGGCAGGTCTGTAAGCGGCATATCCATCAGTATAATATTTACACCTGCGCGGTTTGTATGCTGTAATATCCGGTCATCAACACGGCTCAGCCGATTAATCATCGCCTGCGCCTCTGCTGAATCATAACTTCCATCATCATCCCGGATTTCAATCATGCTGTCCAATGCACTGTTCGCTGATGCCTTCTCTATGTTCGTCACGATAAATGAAAGGAAAAGCAGAGCCAGAAAAATCAGGCCGAGCTTACCAAGGGATCTACCTTTCATAAATATTCCCTTCTTTCTTTTTTGCATTTCATATTCATATTATTCCCTGACTCGATAGAAATAGTCCCGCTTAAATAATCTTTAAGCAAACGTATCTTGATTGTTAAACAAAGTCAATAAATTCACTATGACATACAACAGGAAAATAAAAAATTCGCCTTAACTCACTATATCCGCCAAGACACCCCAGCCATGAAATGGAACGCATTTTGGGAAGATATTCTTCAAAACAGGACCTTTTTCGTCTACATCCACTTTTTGTATTTGAAAAATCCAAGCATGGCGGTCCCGATGATCAGCATGAGTCCCAGTGACATATAATAACCATATTGCCATTTGAGTTCTGGCATGTTCTCGAAATTCATGCCGTAAATTGCCGCGACCAATGTCAAAGGCATGAATATCGCTGATAGGATCGTCAGCACATTGATCACTTTATTCATCTGATACGTATTATAGGAAATGTAATTATCCTTCAATTCATCAATCATTTCCTCTGAAAATTGGATGATTAATTTCTGCCTGTTGATCTTGGTGTTCACTCTGCTTAAAATACCTTCACTCCGCGTGCTGTTGAAGATATCATCCTGTTCTTCGAACTTCTCCGCCAGTTCCTCCATCGGTATGATGACACGTTTGACACGGAATACACGCTTTTTCATATCAAACAAACTGTCTGAAATATCTTTCCCCTTTTTCTCATCTGCATGGTCTTCTTCAAACGAAATGACTGCATCCTCTATGTCATGCACGATTTCAAAATACTGCTCTACTGATGCCAGCAGAATATGGAGTGCGATATCGATTTCCAAATCATCGTATTTATCTTTTATGAGTTTTGCGATGTCAATGAAGTCCTCGAGTACTCCGTTATGGAAAGTGATGATTATGTCTTTCATGATGCATATATTCACTGCGTGTGCTTCAAGCGTCTCCTGATTGATGACATGGCAGATCAGCAACTGATAATCCTTTTTATTATGATATACAGGGCGGTAATTTTTCATCACTTCATCTTCGAATTGGACATCACCGAAGTTGAATTCGGACATCAGCTGATCCTTATCGTCGAAACTGTCATAGTCATACCATGTGAACGTTGCATCGTCCGGCACTTCCCCGCCATCAGCAACTTTTTTAATTTCATCATCTTTGGATATGTACTGAATTCGCAGAGTCATCTTATCACCTCATTCATTTCCAATACCCGAATTTTAAGATGTAAAGCTAAAAACGGCAGTGAGTATATATGTATTCACTGCCGTCCGTCATATTCTGTTCAATTTTTCCTTTATCAAATATGTGGTCAGATCCTGCCTGCTTTGAGAAGCAGCCACAGGAAATAAGGGCCGCCGATCAGGGAAACGACGATTCCCGCAGGAATGATCATCGGCTCGAGGACAAGCTTGCCCAGAAGGTCTGCCGTAGTCAGCAGCAGTGCCCCGATGAGGAAAGATGCAAAGAACAGCATCTTCATATTCTGACCGAACATCATCCGGGATATATGCGGAGCAATCAGTCCAATGAAACTGATGGCGCCACACACACTGACCGCCAGACTCGAAAGCATCGCTGCAAACACGATGAGGATGATTTTCTCCCTGTTGACGTTCATGCCGAAGCCGGTGAGCATCTCATCATCCAGATTGAGCATTCCCATCTCCCGTACCCTTCCGTAGACGAACACCATGATGATTAAAATATACGGGACCGATACCCAGACGAATGCCCATGTGTCGCCCCATATGTTTCCTGCGAAGTAACGGTTGAGCATTTCCATCTGTTCCGTGTCAAACATGGAAGTGAATACATATACAAAACCGGTGACGCCCATCGCGGTCGCGATACCGATCAGGATGAAAACATTGCTTTTGAATTCCCCGCTCATGAATGACAGGGCAAAAATGATGAGCACCGTCAGCAGTCCGCCGATAAAACTCATGATCGGCAATGCATACAGATGCTGGCTCATCGAACCGCTGATGAATGTGATGAATAAAACAACACCGAAGCCGCTGCCGGCGTTCACACCGATGATTCCCGGATCAGCCAGGGCGTTCCTGGAGATGACCTGGAGAATCAGCCCGCTGATTGCGAGCGCAGCACCGCAGATCAATGTGATGATGATCCTCGGCATTCTGAAATCGAAGAGTACAGTCATTACATTTTCGCCCGCCTGGCCTGTGATGAGGCTGACAAAATCCCCGAAAGTCAGATTGAAAGTCCCCGTCATCAGACTTGTGACAACCACACCGATGAGCAGGATGACTGCAATTAGAAATTTATAGGCATTACGCATACTGGCCACCTCTCTTCTTGATGATATAGATGAAGAAAGGCAGACCGATCATGGCGATGACCGCATTTACCGGCGCTTCATTGAATATTCTTGCGAACATGTCCGAAAGCGCAAAAATGATGGCACCGAAGAGACCCGTATAGATGATCGTAAACCTGTGCATATTGCCGAATACCATCTTAACGATATGCGGGACAAGCAGCCCTAAAAATACAACGTTTCCGACCATCGCCACTGCGGTGCTCGCAAGCATTACTGCAATCACGAGCGTGAGCCATTTATATAATGTCCGGTTCTGCCCAAGAGATACGGCCATTTCATCGCCGAACAGGAGCACATCCAGTTCTTTGGCCATCAGATAGAGCCCGAGGACGAGGATGACGGCAAGCGGCACTACGATCAGGAGATTGCCCAGCGACTGACCGGCCACACCGCCGGCTGTGAAGAATGTCATATACTGCCCCAGATCATTCGTTATCACGAGAAAATCGGTGATGGCGTACAGGAATAAAGAAATTCCGGCTCCGGCCAATATCAGGTGGAGCGGTGATCTGGATCGCGTCACCGACAGGATGACCAGCCCGACCAGCATGCCTCCGACGAATCCGCTCAGCATGATTGCAGCAAATGACAATGCCGGCAGAAACAATGCGGCCAGAATGATTGCCAGATTGGCACCGGCGTTTATTCCCAAGATGCTTGGTTCACTCAAATCATTATGCGTCACAGACTGGAGCACGAGTCCGGAGATGCTGATCATAAAACCGGCAACAAGCGCTGCCAGTACACGCGGCATGCGGATTTCATACAGGATCTGGTGTGTCTTATCCGTCATATCCAGATTGGTGATGACACTCCATACTTCACCGAAAGCATAATGGCTTGCACCAAACATCATGGCAAGGATGAATGAAATAAGAACGCCCATCAAAATGATGGGCAGTACGTACCATCTACGATCCATATTTTACACCTTTCACCGTTTCACAGAATAGATCGTAATCTGCAAGAATCGGTTTTTTAGTGATGGGATCGATAGATATCTTTCCATTTATATTGAAAACATCGTTGAGGATGTCGTTGGTCAGCACTTCCGTCGGATGGCCGCTCGTAATGATGTCTCCATCCTTCATTACTACAAGGTTGTCCGAGTATTTGATTGCGTGATTGATGTCATGCAGCACCATGACCACTGTCTGCTGTGACTGCTCATTGAGCCTTTTGACGATGTTCAGTGTCTCCAGCTGGTGATGGATATCAAGATATGTCGTCGGCTCATCGAGCAGCAGCACGTCAGCCTCCTGCGCGAGCAGCAGGCTGATCCATACACGCTGTGCCTGTCCGCCGGAAAGCTCGCTCATCATACGCCTGCGGAATTCATCTGCTCCCGTCTCTTCCATCGCCCAGTTGATGATTTCCAGATCATGGTCTTTGAGGCTCTGGAATCTTTTCAAGTGCGGGTATCTGCTGAAGCTGACCAGATCTTCCACTTTGACATCATACTGCAGCTTGTTGCGCTGGGAAAGTATGCTGATCTTCTTCGCAACTTCTTTGGATTTCATCTGGCGGATATTCACATCATTGATGTAGACCCCGCCCTCTTTGGCAGAAATGATACGGGATATCGTCTTGAGCATCGTGGACTTCCCGCAGCCGTTCGGACCGATGATCGTCGTGACCCTGCCTTCCATCACATCCATGCTTATGTTGTGCAAAATCGCTCTGTCATTCAGTTCCACTTTAATATCTTTAAGCGCTACACTCGTCATATTAGACACCTGCCTGGATTATTTCGTTAATGCATCGACCAGAATATCTTTCTGGTATTCAAGAGAGTATGGATCGTTGTAGTAGAAAGTAGGAGAATCGAATTCGATCACCCTGTCGTTTTCCACTGCGTCGAGCCCCTGCCATACTGCTGTATCCTTATAAGCATTCTCCGCACCGGCATCCCCTGTTCCCACGAACATGAAGTCCCCGGCGTATTTCCCTATCTCTTCTGCAGAAATGCTCTTCCATCCCGTTTCGACCACTTCATTCTGTACTTCCTCGGGCACTTCCATGCCAAGACCCTGATAGAGGATCTCTGTTCCGCGTCCCCAGTTCGTACCATATACATATATATCTTTGGCATATTGTTCTATCACTGTTGCAGAAGCATCTTCACCGATTGCTTCTTCCACTGCTTTCTTATCTTCAGCGAGTTCCGCTTCAAAGCCTTCAACCCACTCAGCAGCTTCTTCTTCCTTGCCGACTATCCTGCCCATTTCCTCATGGATGTCCAGATAGTTCCATTTCTCATACTCCACCGGAATCGTCGGAGCAATCGCTTTCAGCTTATCCAGATTTTCATCTGTCGAGAAAGTGATGATCAGATCCGGATCCAGATTCATGACCTGCTCCACATTGCCGACTTCAAGCAATTCTACATTACCATCTTCAGCGATCGGCTTCAATACTTCACTGCCTTCAACGTCGTTCGAAACACCCGCTACATTCGCATCAAGGTGCATCAGATTCCCAAAATAGCTTGATGCAAGGACAACAATGCGCTGAGGGTCTTTCGGGATTTCAATTTCCTCTCCCGCATCCGTAGTATAAGGTACCATTTCCGCACTTTCGTCAGAAGATCCGCCGGAATCTTCCTCCGATGCTGATTCTTCTGTATTTCCACACGCTGCAAGTACCAGCGTCATCATTGCTGCAATCAACCATATGTACTTTTTCATTTCCCAATTCCTCTTCTCTATTAGTAAATATTGTTTTTCTCATTGATAATCATTATCATTGATTATATAATAAATGAGAAACCACCCAATTTCAATAGAAAAGAGGATGGAAGATGAAAATTTCTGATACGCTGATTATCGGCGGCGGACCGGCGGGCCTTTACGCAAGCTTCTATGCAGGGCTTCGCAGTATGAGTGTCCAGCTCATTGAACACCACCCGGAACTCGGCGGCAAGCTCAATATTTATCCTGAAAAGATCATCTGGGACATTGGTGGCATTCCACCTGCTCCAGCTGCAGATATAAAGAACAATATGGTTGAACAGGCAAAGACATTCAACCCTGATATACAAGTTTCAACAACATGTGAAACGATTACCAAACATGAAGACTACTTCGAGACTATCACGGATAATGGTGTGTTTTACAGTAAAACCATCATCATTGCATCGGGTCGCGGCATTTTCACCCCGACCAAACTTAAAATCGAAGGTGCAGACAAATATGAAATATCCAACCTCCACTACACAGTTAAGCGTTTCGCCCGCTTCAAGGACAAGCATGTGCTCATTTCAGGCGGCGGCAATACTGCCATCGACTGGGCAGCTGAAATCGCTGAAATTGCCGCAAGCGTCACAATGGTATGCCGTGGTGATGCCATGCGCGGTCATGAAGCAATGGTTGAAGAGCTCCACAGGAAAGACATCAACATACAGTTCAATAAATGCATCGATCACCTGACACCTAACGAAGCGGGTGATGCGATAGACTACGTCATGCTTGATGACGGCAGCCAGGTCGCAGTTGACGATGTACTCGTCAGCCACGGCTATGAATCCAACTGTGCGTTTCTGGATGCCATGGAAGACCAGTTCGACTTCAATGAATACCAGATGCTAAAAACGGAACAGATGGTGAATACACCTGTACCCGGCATATTCGCATGCGGTGACCAGGTGGAATACGACAATAAGGTCAGACTCATTGCCGGCTGCTTCACAGAAGCCGCACAGGCAGCCAACCACGCCAAACTCTTCCTTGATGAAGATGCCCTTGCAGAGGGAATGGTATCCTCGCATAACGAAGTGTTTGCCGAGAAAAACAAAGAACTGATGAAGAAGATGTAACCAAATCACAAGTCTGGCTCGTAAAATGGCCAGCTCAATAGTAAAATGCCACTATGACAGAGGAGTACTCTGATAGTGGCATTTTATCTATATTGAATTATGAACAAACTGTGCCACAATCCCTAATCGAAAAAGCTTTCGGCTTTTTCCAAGTAGAATTCCTGTTTCGAATCCAGATCATCTTCAGCTTAAAATCTATTGCATGTTTTCTGTACATATAAAAGCACCCCTAAAGTTGAATTTTGGAGTTCAACTTTAGGGGTGCACCTCAACATCAAAGTCCCGGTCTTTCTTTATATCAGCGCAGTTACAAATACCAGCATGATGACCAGCGGAAGCACATACCTGATTATGAAAATCCATGTCCTGAATATCATTCCCCGCTTAACATCCAGGGCGACGGACACTTTATCCAAATCGACTTTCCATCCCAGGAACAGTGTCGCGAGCAGTGCGCCGAGCGGCATGAATATGTTCGACACAAGCATATCCATGGTGTCGAATATGGACCGTGAGAAAATTTCCACATCTGAAAGCACGCTCATGGACAATGTACTAGGCACACCCAGCAGGAATATAAGGGCAGCAAATATCCATGTCGCTTTGTTACGCTTCTCCTCGCGCCCCTTGATCACATTGCTGACGTTGATCTCAATCATCGATATGGACGATGTGAGTGTCGCGAACAGGAACAATAATATGAACAGCAGGTAGAACCATGCTCCGCCGGCAATTTCTGCGAATACCCTAGGTAATATGATGAACAGGAGTCCCGGCCCCTGTGCTTCTTCCTGCATGCCGAATGATGCGACTGCCGGAAATACGGCAAGTCCCGCGAATATCGTGATGATGATTGTCGTTGCCACAATATATCCGGCACTGTGCGGGAGGTTGACGTCATCTTTTACGTATGATGCGTAAGTAAGCATCCCCATCGCACCGATTGACAGCGCGAAGAACGACTGCCCCAGCGCGAACAGGATCGCCTCACTGCTGATTGCACTGAAATCCGGCATGAGCAGGAATTCCACGCCTTCCATTGCACCCGGCAGTGTCAGACTTCTCGCGATCAGCAGGATGAATGTCAGGAATAGAAGCGGCATCATGATCTTCGATGCCCGTTCTATCCCCTTTTCAATTCCGCCTGTAACAATCCAGGCCGTAATGGCCATGAATGCCGCCTGGCCGGAAACGACCATCCACGGTGTACCCGTCACCGCTTCAAACAATCCCGGCTGAGTGACATCCGCCATATTCAAAATATTACCGATTGCCAGTACCAGATAAACGATGATCCATCCGCCGATGACGCTGTAGAAGCTCAGGAGGATGAATGCCGCGATGTTTCCGAGTAACCCGATCAGGCCATATGTACTGCGTCCTCCCAGAAATTTGAATGTTTCAATCGATGGCCGCTTTCCCAGCCTTCCGAGTGTGAACTCCACCATGAGCATCGGCAGACCCACCAGCAACGTGAAGATCAGAAATATCAGGAGGAACGCACCGCCGCCAAACTGCGCCACCATGTACGGAAATTTCCATACGGCCCCGAGACCGACTGCGGATCCTGCCGCCGCCAGTATAAAGCCTAGTCTTGATCCCCATTGCGCCTGTTGTTCTTTCATTATATGAACCACCTTACCGTCATTTTTTCATTCCAATAAAAAAAGCCACCCGGTCTGACCGGATAGGCTGGTAAAGTGCGCCATCCAGAGAGAACAGATGGCCGATTCCAATTCCACAGCCATCGCAAGTACAAGACAAGTCGACCTGTACTTACGATGTGTAAATACAAGTCTACATGCGATAGCTATACCAAATGTTGTTGATAATGCGGAACATGGAAATCATCCTTCAGAATATTAGAATGATACTATTCTATCCGGACGTATTGCAGCTGTCAAACATCAGATTATTCTGGATTTTACCCTCTCACAGCATCCATCAGTTCTTTCTCGATCGATGCTGCACTGCCGTCCGAGTCAAATTTGAAACGTTCACCGTTCACAAATACTGTGGGTACAACTTCAATACCACGCTCGATTGCCTCATGTGTGATATCCAGGCTGAGATTCATTGTGGAACGCTGTTCCTCCAATCCGTACTCCGACCTCATCTTATCCATGATGAACATGCTGTCCTCTGTCGCCCATTCTTCCTGGCTTCCGAACATTTCCTTCATGATATTATATGCCTGCAGAGGATTCGAATAATCCAGATAGAGATTCGCAATTGTACCGTGGAGCAGCCTCACTTTCGGTTTGTCAAAATGCTTCACAGTATACCTCACCATTCCCTGCTCTGTCAGCGGGATGAGCACCCTATCGGCCGCTTTGAAAAAATCAACACAGTATGGACAGGCCATATTGACGAATGCCTCCACTTCTACAGGTGATGCCGCTTCCCCCAGATGTATTGCTTCTGTTTTTTCTCCCATAAAGAATCGCTCCTCCGTCATTTTACATTCAACCAAAGTATAGGGATTTCCAACAGGATAAGTAAAGATTCGTGCTTCACTATTGACATCCGCAGTTTCACACGTTAAAGTGAATGAAATAATTGAACATTACTCTTATCCAGAGAGGTGGAGGGACTGGCCCTTTGAAGCCTCGGCAACAGCTCACTTTGAGCCAGTGCCAATTCCAGTAGCTGCGGCTAGAAGATGAGAAGAGATACAGTCTGTGTATGGCCTCTTCTATATCTGAAGAGGTCTTTTTTATTTTCAATCCGCAAATTCCAAAAAGGAGCGTTACCATGAAATATGAACAATCCAAAGGACGGCCGATTGCCCTTCTCCCACTATTGGTCTTCGTCCTGCTATTTATCGGTACAGGCCTCATCACGGGTGATTTCCAGGCCATGCCGATCCCTGTTGCACTCATCATAGCAATCATCGTCGCCTTATGTATCAACCCTAAAGAGCGGCTGAATGAAAAAATAGCCATCATCACGCGCGGCGCAGGCAAAGAGAATATCATGCTCATGGTACTCATCTTCCTGCTTGCCGGGGCATTTGCGAAAGTCGCCGAAGGCATGGGCGCAGTTGACTCCACCGTAAACCTCGGTCTGGCGCTGCTGCCGAGCAGCCTGCTGCTCGTCGGACTGTTCATCGTCTGCTGTTTCATCTCGATATCAATGGGGACTTCCACAGGCACTGTTGTTGCGCTTGCACCCATCGCTGTCGGTATTGCCGACCAGACGGAAATCGGACTGGCACTTGCGCTCGCCACGGTTATAGGCGGTGCGATGTTCGGCGACAATCTGTCTGTCATTTCTGATACGACGATTGTTTCAACACAGTCACAGGAAGTAAAGATGGTGGATAAGTTCAAAGTGAATTTCTTCATCATACTCCCCGGCGCCGTGGCTACAGCCGTGATTCTTTATTTCATATCCACCGGGTTTTCAACCAATGTATCTGATGGATTGGAGTACGACCTGCTCAAGGTCGTTCCCTACCTCGCGGTGCTCATCATCGCACTGCTTGGCGTCAATGTGCTGACAGTGCTGACAGGCGGAACGGTACTTGCCGGCATCATCGGTTTCCTTGATGGTTCTTACAGTTTCACATCATTTGTCGGAGCTGCCGGCGAAGGTATCTCCAGCATGATGGAAATCTCCATCATCGCCATACTGATCGGCGGGATGATCGGTCTGATCGAACATTACGGCGGCATCGATTATCTGCTCCATTTCATTACGAGCCGCATCCGTTCGAAAAAAGGCGCCGAATTCGGCATTGCGTCACTCGTCAGTGCAACGGATATCAGCACTGCCAATAACACAATCTCAATCATCATCACCGGACCGCTCGCAAAAAACATTGCGGATGAGTACGGAGTGGACCGGAGGAAATCAGCCAGCATACTTGATATTTTCGCTGCAGCCTTCCAGGGACTGATCCCCTACGGCGGCCAGCTGCTTGCCGCTGCGGGGCTCGCGTCAATTTCTCCCGTGGCCATCCTGCCATACTCCATCTATCCATTCATGCTGCTCATCTGCGGCATCATTGCGATACTCATCGGATTCCCGAAAAAACTGAATGCATAAACAAAACACTCCACAACATCGTGGAGTGTTTTTCATTCTACTTGGATTCATACCTTGTATGAATATTGTTATGTTTGTATGTCGCGTTTTGAAACTCATACAGTTCCATCGACAAGGCGATATACCTTTTCTCGAAGATGTGGACAAAATGCCCTTTGATCGTCTGGAAAAGGTCATCGCATACTGCTTTCTTCTGTTCATCCGTCCGGCCGGGCGCCAATTTCAGTATGACATGGACAAATGCATCATCTTCCGTACCATCGGCCACAAGATAATCCTGAAGCTCGATCGCCCGTGTCCTGAGTCCCCCGACGGGTATGATATCAGAATGATTGAGAAGTGTCTGATTCACTTTTTCCAAAAGTGCTTCAATACCCGCTTCTTCTTTGATGTTGTCCGTATATTCAATATATATATGCGGCATTCAAGTCCTCCCTGCTATGATTGTATTCACAAGGCTTCCGACGTTCTCCACTTCTGTAATGACTTCATCACCGACCTTAGCATCAACCGATCCTTTCGGTGTGCCTGTCAGTATGATATCCCCTTTATTCAAAGTCATAAACCCGCTCAAGTATTCAATCAATACCGGTATGGAGAAAATCATGTCTGCGGTCGAACCTTCCTGCACGGTTTCCCCGTTGATCCGTGTCGTCAGTTTCAGGTTCATCGGGTCTTCGACATCTTCTTTATCCACATACCACGGACCTAACGGTGTACATGCATCGCGGTTTTTCACCCTCAGGTTCGGACGGTAATAGTTCTCAAGGTAGTCCCTGACGGCATAATCATTCGCGACAGTATAGCCCCCGACGTAATCATAGGCATCCGCTGCCTTCACCTTTTTGGCCGTGCGGCCGATGATGACCCCGAGTTCACATTCATAATGCATGAACGTTGCATCTGCCGGGCGGCATGTTTCCCCTTTGTGACCGATGAAAGTGTTGGGCCCCTTCAAAAACACCAGTGGCTCTTCCGGAGCGTCCTTGAATGATAATTCCGCGGCATGGTCGGCGTAATTGAGACCAAGTGTGAAAACGGTCTGAGGCACTACCGGTGTCAGCCATTCGACGTCCTGCGCCAATACCTCGCGCCCGTCACTCAGCTTCAGTCCGTCACCTGACGATACGGCATCATGAACCTGTCCTTTATATACAATCCGTGCATGTTTCATCAGGTGTCACCTCCTGCCATCTCGCGCTGATCCTTCACTTCATTGGTCAGTCTGCCGATACCTTCAATGTCAATTTTCACGACATCCCCACGACCGGCTGACGGCATCATATCCGGCGAACCGGTGATCAGCACATCCCCTTCGTAAAGTGTCATGAATTCTGTGACATCCTCAATCAGCTCTTCTGTGGAACGGATCAGGTTAGAAGTATGATTCTCCTGTTTAAGCACATCATTGATGTATACTCTGACAGACACTTCATTCGGATCTCCGACTCCCTCTTTGTCCACAATCCAAGGCCCTATCGGGCAGAAGCCGTCCCTCGCCTTTTCCTTGTATGCAGGACGGTACATGCTCTTGTGCGGAATACTGACGTCATTCACAATCGTATAGCCGTCAACATAATCCAGTGCTTCCTCTTTCGACACCCGTGTCGCCGTCCTGCCGATAACGATACCAAGCCCTGCCCCGACAGTCACGCTTTCCACTTCTTCAGGAATGGGAATAAAAGATCCGCTGCCGACATGCGTATTCAGCGGCTTGATGAAAAGCACCGGTGCATTGGGCGGCGCTTTATACGGTTCTTCATACATATGCGGTTCAAGCGCCTGATATGTCCCCTTATAATTGAGCGCCGCACCATATACTGTTCCTGAAACCGGCACGTCAAATGACAGTTCCGGCTGAGACTCGCTCATTCCGGCTTCCCCCATCTGCCGGATGCCCTGAAGCTTATACCTTACTTTAACCATTCAATGCCACCCCTTCTTATAATTTTCCATAAGTTTTCAAGGTGTCCCTGATTTCTTCCTGCAGAGCTTCAGAAGGCAGACCCATCGGTCTTCTCAGGACTGGTTCAATCATCCCCATCATTCCAAGTGCCGCTTTTACCGGCGCCGGGTTTGTATCTTTGAACAGTACATCGTTCAGATTCATCAGTTCATAATGGAGATCGAGCGCACGCTCCCGGTCCCCTTTCTCCCATGCATCATGCATCTCGGCAACTTTTGCCGGCTCGACATTCGCTGTCGCACTGATGGAACCTGCTCCGCCGATCGTAAGCATCGGATAGCAGAGCAGCTCTATTCCGCTGTATAATAAAAAGTCGCGGCCGCAGTTCAGCATCACCCTGTTCACATGCTCGAAATCTTTATTCGATTCCTTGACGCCGATAATATTCGGGCAGTCCCGGGAGAGCCGTGCCATCGTTTCCACCGTCATATTGAGGGCCGTACGCCCTGGGATATTGTAGATGATGATCGGGATATCCACAGCATCCGCGACTGCTTTGAAATGATCGTATAATGCCTCCTTGTTGGGTTTGTTGTAGTATGGCACGATGACCATCGCCGCATCCACACCCATCTCTTCGGCTTTTTTCGTCAAATACATGGTTTCATCATGATTAACCGATCCGGTGCCCGGTGCAAAGGGCACCCGGCCATCGATCGTTTTGAACGCATTCTCCATTACCCGGACGCGCTCCTCGGTTGTCAGAGAGCTCGGTTCCCCGGACGTGCCCGTCACTGAAATACAGTGTGTCCCGTTTTCAAGCTGATATTCAATCAGATCGGACTGTTTGTCGAAATCGATTTCCCCATTTGCTTTGAACGGTGTAATGACCGGACAGATCGAACCTCTCAGCTTCTTCTTTATCTCTTCATATTTATTCGACATCTCTCATACTCCTTCAGATGATTGTATTCGGCTTCTTTTTCTCAAGTGCCGGTTCCCCAAGCGGCACTACGCTCCCCGTATGGACATCCAGAAAACTGGAGGCCTCTTCAAACCAGCACGCCGGTGCCGCATGACCCCAGAACGTCTGACGCTGCGGGTCATTGATATTCCATTCAATCGGTTCAAAATCGGAGTCACCGGTATAATAGTCCCCATTGTACAGTTCGATGCGGTGCCCGTCCGGATCCCTCAGATAGAGGAAGAAGGCATTGGACAGACCATGCCGGCCGGGTCCCCTTTCTATCGAATCGGCATAGCCTTTGGCTGCCAGGTAATCACAGCAGTCGATGATGCCCATCGGGTCCTTCAGCCAGAATCCGATATGATGCAGCCGTGGTCCGGTGCTGTTCATGAACGCTGTATCATGGACACCGGGCTTGCGGTGCAGCCAGGCGGCCCAGATCTCTTTCTCATCAGTGGTCGTATATTCCGCACACCTGAAGCCCAGTTTACCGATGTAATAATCGTAGGCTTTCTGTACATCCGGCACCGCACAATTGAAGTGGTCGATGCGCTGCACTTTTCCGCCGACATGGAGATCGAACCGCTGCAGCATCCGCTCGGCCTTATCCATTTCTACATAAAACTCACTGGGGATACCAGACACATCATTGACACGAAGCGTCCTGCCGATCCCTTTTTGAGTACCCTTTTCCATCCATTTAATTTCTCTATTTTCCCCTTTGAAAAATGCCGCCAGCCGATCAAGATCCGCTTCCTCGTTCATGCGATAGCTGATGACCTCCACCGCCGCTTCCGGCTTTCTCCTGAGCCAAAGACAGTGGTGATTATGATCTTCAATCGCCCTGTAAAAGATATTGTCGTCATCCGACTCGGTCTCGATGAATCCAAGAGACCCGTAGAATTCACGGGATGCCTCAAGATCCGTGACATGCAGCACCGCACGGCCAGTGCGTTTAATATCAAAATTCATATGTTTCTCCCTCCCCGAAGAGAATTATCTGCCAAACTGCGGTATGGGATGCTCGCCGATCGCCACATGTATGATTTTTATCTCAGTGTAGAATTCGAATGCATAATAGCCGCCTTCCCGGCCAATACCGCTGTGTTTTGAACCGCCGAACGGCGTCCTCAAGTCACGCACATTCTGAGCATTGACCCATAGCATGCCCGACTCGATCGCCTGTGCCACCCGGTGGCCCCGCTTGATGTCATTCGTCCATACATAGCCGGCAAGCCCATAGTTCACATCATTCGCCTTTTCTATCACTTCATCCTCATCATTGAATGTCATCACCGCGATGACCGGCCCGAATATCTCTTCCTGTACAACACGCATTTTATTATCCGCGTTGAGCAGCATCGTGGGCGGCACGTAGTTTCCTCGGCTGAGATTTTCAGGCACGCTGCCACTGATGACTTCGCAACCTTCCTCTCTGGCAAGTTCGATATATGACTTCACCCGCTCATAATGTTCCGTCTTGATCAACGGTCCAACCTGCGTCGAATCATCCAGTGGATCCCCCACCCTGATATTCATCACACGCTGCTTCAGTCTTTCTATGAAATCCACTGCGATATTTTCATGTAAATAAAGTCTCGAGTTTGCTGTGCAGCGTTCACCGTTGAATGAGAATATCCCCCATGTAGCTGCATCGAGCGCCCGCTCCATATCCGCATCATCGAAGACGATCATCGGGGATTTTCCGCCGAGTTCCATTGAGAATCGCTTCAGTGCATCCGCCCCGTTCCGCATGATTTCAGAGCCCGTTGTCGTCTCTCCTGTAAATGAAATCAGCTGGACATCAGGATGCTTCACCAGCGCATCTCCGGCCACTTCACCGATGCCGTGGACCACATTGAATACACCGTCCGGAAGGCCGGCCATATCGATGATTTCAGCCATACGGTTCGCCGTCAGCGGTGACCATTCAGCCGGTTTCAGTATCACCGTGTTGCCCGTGGCGAGCGCGGGCGCAATCTTCCATGTCTCAAGCATGAACGGTGCATTCCACGGCGTAATGAGGCCGGCGACCCCTACCGGGGAACGTACGGTGTAATTGATGAACTCGTCATCCACCTGATATGCTTCCCCATACATCTGGCTTTTCACCGTATCCGCATAAAATCTGAAATTGTTTGCCGAACGTGACACCTGCTTTTTCGTCTGGCTGATCGGCAACCCCGTATCCAGCGCTTCAAGTTCCGATAATTCATCCGTATACTGCTCAATCAGGTCGCCGATCTTATACACATATTGCAGGCGTTCGGCAAGCTTGAGCCTGCCCCATTCCCCTTTGAACGCTTTCTTTGCCGCTTTGGCCGCCCTGTCGATATCGGCTGCCTGTCCGGCTGCAACCCTGTTCATCGTGTCATTCGTATACGGACTGATGTTTTCAAATGTCCTGCTCCCTTCCGCATCAGAGAACTGTCCGTCGATGTACAGCCTGACATCAGCAAGTCTGCCTGCGAGCACGTCATGCTGCTCTGCCATGCAATCACTCCCTTTCCTGTTTGTTTAGTTGAAGCTTGGCCGTTTGATATCCTGGCTCTTCAGGAAATCATCCACATCTTTTTTCAATGGTTCCTTATCATACTGATCGAAGTAGGCCATCCCCATTTTCACCGGATCGCCGAAGAAGTAGTATTCATAATGTGTCTGACGGGAACCGAATGAACTCAGCGTCATATCCCACGCCAGGCGGAAAAGCTGCACCCGTTCAAATCCTTCCAGGTTCTTGCTCTGCATCGCACGGTTCAATATCGGTCCGATTTCATCATTCGCAAAATCATCGTAAGTCGGGATTCCCATCAACCCGGATGCCCCGAGCACCCTCAGGATTTCAGCCATTCTCGGATACACGCGCGGGAACCAGTTCCGCGCCGCATTCAATGCTTCGAAGTCGGGCGTCATCATGCCCCATTGATCGATCTTAGCGTTATGCTCCGCGCGATACAGGTGGGATTTCATGTTCTCCAGCGTCAGCATGATCTCAGTCCCCTTGTCCTTCACATGCTGGAAGCCCTCGATACCGATCGAATCCATCAGTTTCAACGTGACACCCAGGAGGAATTCGGTCTTCGCAATATCCTTTGCGACTACCTGATGCGCCATATGCGTCACGGCATTCGTTTCCTGGAATGCCTGGTTGCACAGTGTAGAATCCTCCAATATGAACACACGGTCCCATGGCACGAGGACATTGTCGAATGAAACGATGGCATCCCCCTCTTCGAACTGCGATGCCACAGGATGATCGAAGGCATTTTTCCCTTCGAAAGATTCCCTGCTCAAATATTTGAGCCCCGGTGTATTGTTCGGAATCGCAAAGGCCAGGGAATACGGATCATCCTTTTCCCCTGCTTTCATGACTGTGGACGGGAATACAAAAATTTCGTCCGTAATCCCGGCCTGGGTTGCAAGCAGACGGATTCCGCTGACGACGACCCCGTCATCATTTTTCTCCACAACATGCAGTGCCACATTGGCATCAGCCTGCTCTGCCTGGATTTTCGCCCGATTCACCTGCGGGTGGATCAGGGTGTGCGTAAGGCTGATATCATTCTCACGGGCAAATTCGGCATACTTACGGGCGTATTCCGCAAATTCAGGATGATCTCCCCGTCCATAGAATTCATATGCTTTTGCCATCGTCATCACTTCCGAATTCAAGTAATCCGGCGCACGCCCCATCAGACCTTTCGTAACGTTCTGCCACTCCATCATCGCTTCCCGGCGCTCAATCAGCTGATCCACCGTTTCTGGCACCATGAAAGTCTTCCCGACCTTATCCCCTGTCGTCGGTGATGTATAAAGCATCTTATCCGGTTTCTCATGCTGCATGTCATACAGCTTAGCCATGGAAGCCACTGCTCCTTTGAATGAAGGATGCGTCGTGACATCTTCTACACGCTTGCCGTGTATGTAAACATTATTATTTGCCTTTCTGAGATTATCGATATACTGCTGTCCGGTCTTTGCCGACATTGCTATCTCCCCTTTTTTGAAAACGCTTACATTAATTGTTAAAAAAATATATCAACCTATCTTCTTGTATCGTATCACGATTACTTATATATTATAAATATATATAATATATAAAAAACCAATGTTTTACATATACTTTATCCAAATGAGGAGGCAGTCTTATGGATATGAGACAGCTGAGACACTTCCGCACCATCGCAGAAGAAGGACAGATTACACGTGCGGCAAGAAAGCTGCATATGTCACAACCGCCGCTCAGCCAGAGCCTGAAAGCATTCGAAGTAGAAATCGGTGTCAGGCTGTTCGAACGCAACGGCAGGAAAATGGAACTTACCGAGGCCGGCACAGTGCTTTATCACAAAACCGGACACTTCTTTGAATACTTCGAGGAAACATTGTCGGAAGTGAAAGAGACGGGGGCAGGTGTAAAAGGGAAAATATCCATCGGCTGCGTCAAATCATCATTCGCTTTGATTCCGCCCAAAATGAAAACTTTCCGTGAGCAATATCCTCACATCACTTTTGAACTCCGTGAAGGTGATTCCTATCAGCTCGCTGAACAACTGAAAGAGCGGGAAATCGACTTCGCCATCGTCCGGCTGCCTCTCGGAATGGCGGATTTCAACAGCATACCGCTTTCCGATGAGAAATATATGGCCATCATCCCCGACGGATGGAAAGATGGATGCATGGGTACGATTACAATTGAAGAATTGGGCAGACTGCCATTGCTGCTTCTGCAGAGGATCAGCGGCGTCGGCCAATATGAAATCATCATGAACAGATTTGATGAGGAAGGGGTCGATCCGAACGTCGTTGCGGTGTGTCCCGATGTTGATATGATACTTGAAATGGTATCCAAGGAAGTCGGTGCTTCCATCGTTCCTGAAGCAGCGTTGCAGAAAAGCAACCTTTCCGGCATAAAGTCTGTGGAAATCGAAAAAAGGACGCTCGTTTCACAGTCGGCCATCATCTGGCTGAAAGATCGATACATGCCCAAAAGTGCCCAAAGATTCATTGATATGCTGACTTGAATGGCCGGGATATTTTCAGACAGATAAAAAAACCCTTCCAACATCTCTCGAAGTCGAAAGGGTATGAAATCATTCTGTCATGCCTAGAGCCACATATACCATCATCTTCACCCCATCGATGAAGCCGTCTTCATCCATGCCGAATTTTGGATGGTGATGCGGATAATCCATGTCTTTCTCCTTATTCCCGACGCCGATCCAGGCGTATGTTGCGGGGATCAGCCTTGAGAATGCCGAGAAGTCCTCTCCACCCATTGCGAGGGGGTATTCGAATACCTTATCCCCGAATTTCTCCACGGCAATCTTTCTTACGGATTCTGTCTTTTCATCATTATTCACGACAGCCGCATAACCGAACTGGAAGTTGAAATCATACGTTGCACCGTACAAGTCACAGACACTTTTTACAGCCTGTTCCATCTTCTCCTTCACCAGAAGCCTTGTATCATCATTGATCGTCCGGACACTGCCAGCGAGTTCCGCCGTATCCGGAATGATATTTTTCGCGCTTCCGGCGTGGAAATTCGTCGTGGATATGACGACAGAGTCGAGCGGTGATGTAATACGGGAAACGATCGCCTGGAATTGGCTGATCACCTGGGTTCCGATGATTACCGGATCGACGGTCAGTTCTGGCTGTGAGGCATGGCCGCCGCTGCCCTGGATCGTCAGTTCAAACCCATCTGAATTGGAAGTGATCGGGCCGTTTTTGATACCGATCTTACCGGTCGGAATCGGTGTGAACAGATGCTGTCCATATATGAAATCCAGATCATCGAACAAACCTGTGGCCACCATTTCCTGTGCTCCACCCGGAATCAGTTCCTCTGCATGCTGGAAGATCAGGTACACTTCCCCATGCAGTGCATCCGTATTCTGGGAAAGGACTTTTGCTGCACCGAGCAGGATCGAAGTGTGTCCGTCATGGCCGCATGCATGCATTTTTCCGGGAACTTCAGAAACGAAATCGATATCCGTCCGTTCTTCATTGACCGGCAGTCCGTCGATATCCGCCCGGAGTCCCACCTTTTTTCCCGGGTGAGCACCCTTGATGATTCCCAGTACACTTGTCTGCGTCGGACGGCTGATCTGTATGCCGTCCAGCTTCTTCAATTCATCTTCTATATATTGGCTCGTCCAATGTTCTTCGAATGAAAGTTCAGGATGCTTGTGAAGCGCCCTTCTCCATTCAAAAACTTCTGACATGACATTGTCAATTTGCTGTTCAATACTCATTTAAAACAGGCCTCCAAAAAATCATTTTATTCCGGCAGATAGATCGGACCATCAATACCAAGTGGTATGCCAATCAGGAACCATACGACCAGCAGGGTCGTCCAGGCGAAAAACAGCACGATTGAATACGGCAGAAGCGTGGACAGCAATGTACCCAAGCCTGCATTCTTGTCGTAGCGCTGTGCAAATGCAAGCAGCAGCGGAAGATAAGGCAGCATCGGGGTAATCGGGTTCGTAAATGAATCCCCGATACGATAGAGCATCTGCGTAAATGCCGGATCATAGCCGAGCAGCATGAACATCGGTACAAAGACGGGGGCCAATATCGCCCATTTCGCCGAAGCACTGCCGATCAGCAGGTTGATGAGACCGGCGAGCAGGATGAAACCGATGAACAGCGGAATTCCGGATGCATTCACTGATTCCAGGACGTTCGCGCCTTTGATTGCTATGATCGGACCGAGGTTGCTCCAGCTGAAATATGCAAGCATCTGCGCAGCAAAGAACACCAGGACGACGTAACTGCCCATCGTTCCCATCGCGTCACCGAGCATGCTGCCGAAATCCTTCGTTGACCTGATCGTCCCGACCTTGAGTCCGTATACGAGACCCGGCACGAAGAACAGGATCGTCAGGACGAAAATGATCGAGTTCATGAATGGAGAGTCCTGTATGATCGAACCTGTTTCAGGATTCCGGAAAACCGCATTCTCCGGAATGAGGAATACCATGAAAATGATGAAAGTCAGCACTGCTGAGATATTCGCCCATCTGAGCGCAGTGATTTCTTCCTTCTTCAACGGTTCATGGTCCACTGTAGCGTCACCTTCATATGTACCGAGACGCGGAATAGTAATCTTTTTGGTGACAAAATATACGATGAACAACAGGAAGAAAGTCGCCACTGCCGTGAAGTAATAGTTCATCAGTATGCTGCCCGAGTATTCCGGATCGATCAGCTGGGCAGCGGGTTCTGTAAAAGCGATTGCCAGTGCTTCCGTCATACCCGGAATCACATTCGCTGCGAATGCCCCGAGTGAAGCAGCATATGCCATGACCAGGCCGACGAACGGATGATAGCCGAGTTTCATAACAACCATTGCTGCAAGCGGCGGCAGGATGATCGGCGCTGCATCACCGGCTACGTTACCGATGATGCCGACCAGAATGATTGCCGGGAGTATCAGTTTTTGCGGAGATACTTCAATAGCACGTTTCATCGCCGTTTCGAAGTATCCCGATTTCTCGGCAATACCGATACCGATCATGACAACCAGCACCATCCCGAGTGGCGGGAATTCACTGAAATTCGTAATGGCTTCTGTAAATATGCGGACAATGCCGTCTCCGTTAAGCAGATTCACCGCCTGGATCGTTTCACCATCCGCCGGGTTGACCGTTTCCCATTTCAGCATACCGCCGATGAAGGACGCTCCGAGAATCATGAACATCAGGATGATAAAAAGTACAATCGGATCAGGCAGTTTATTGCCCACCCGCTCGATGACGTCAAGGAAACGGTTGAATAGCCCTTTTTTTCCACTGTTATTTTTCATGTGCACCTTCCTCTTTGTGACAATTTTCTAATTATTAGCCCATTATTCCAAATTACCACTCAAAGCACAAGGTATATTTCTAAACTAATTGAACTAATTTCATGATTTCCGACTCTTGCACTTAAAGGCTGGGCCTTTGATAGCGGAGAGGAAGGTTGCAAAATGTCGATATCTCCATCCCTGTTATATCAATAAAATGATTCACTACAAAACAGAGCCGTACTGATCCAATTCGGCAAAATCATTTAAGATTGCTTCTATTTCCATCAGTCTCCCCCATGACCGGCTGTGAAAACAAGATGATTCATGACTTTTTACTGTCCGGATACAATGCCGGACGTTTTGCAGAAAACAGCGAGATATCCTGAACCGTTTCCCCTTCTGTCACAAGCTCGCTTAAAATCTCACCTACGGCACTGGAAAATTTATAACCGTGCCCGGAAAAACCTGCTGCAATTGCAATATGAGGGTGTTCCGGATGAAGATCGATCACGAAATTTTCATCCGGGGTGTTTGTGAATATGCATGTTTTCCCTGCATTGAGACTGCCGTTCGCTGCTCCCATATATTCCCCGAGGAATCCACGGAGATCCCCCTCATCCATCTCATAGGCACCAAATTCACGATTGATATACTCAGGTTCTGTATCCACACCTTTATCAAAAGAGCCGATTTTCAGCCCCGCACCGTCGACGGAGGGGAAACCGTAGAAGGTTCCGCCCGGCAGTTGACCGATGAATCCCGGGAACACATCCGACGTATATAACATGTCATCGGATTTAAACCATCCGATCACCCGCCTGCTCGCCTGGAGCGCAATGTTCAAACCAAGATCCGAGAGGAGTTTTTTATTCCACGCTCCGCCGGTGACGATGAGCTTATCCGCTCTGTATGTTCCGTTATGCGTTTTTACAGTGACCGAATCCTTTCCTGTGTCAATACTCTGCACCGGTGAATCCGTCATCAGCTGCGCACCGTTCTCTATCGCCAGGCGGCGGAATGTCCGGATGCAGTTTTCACTGAATAGAACCCCTGCATCCGGCTCATAGCATCCCACACTGTCTGACGGCAGCGTGATGCCAGGCCATCGTCTGTTCATCTCGTTCGCATCCAATGCCTCGATATCCAGTTCAAATTCACGGGCGGAAGCGATTGCCTGCTGCACAAACTTTGAATCCGGTCCGCCGAACGTCAGCACTCCCGTTTTTCTGAACAGCGTTTCTGATGTCTGGTTTGCAAGATCATCCCAGAGCTCCTGTGATCTGAGTGCAAGCGGTGCATATTCAGGCCCCTCACCGCATGCATGACGGATGATACGCGTATCTCCACTGTGGCTTCCGTTCGAATGCGGTGGATCAAATGCATCGATCATCAGGGTACGGATCCCTTTTCCAGATAAATAATATCCTGCCGCCATCCCCAACGCTCCGGCACCCACGACAATCACATCATAATGCATATCCATAATGACTCCCCCTTCTATTTTGCCTCTTACTGAAAGCATACCCCCTGTGCGCATTGTTGTAAATTTACTATACTCGGGAACATTAAAAATAAATATGATAGAATCGAATAAAATATAAAAAGGATGGTCTTTATGCTTATTCAGATATCCCCGCACGTCTATATACTTCCTTTCGATGAAGCACGGGACCGGCCGAACATCGGATATATCCGCGGAGAAAACTACAGCATGCTCATTGATGCAGGTAATTCCCCGGCACATCTTGCAACGATGCTGCAAAGTATAGAAAGGGAAGGGCTTCCCGTACCGAAAATCGCCCTCATCACCCATTGGCACTGGGATCATACTTTTGCCATGCATGCATTTGAAGGGATGACCGTCGCCCATAAGCGGACGAATGACATTTTAGATACCCTTACAGAGTGGGAATGGACAGAAGAAGCCATGGCCGAACGTCTCCGGACTGGTGAAGAATGTGAATTCTGCGATACCCATATTAAAGTGGAGTATGATGACATTACACAAATCAGGGTCGTCAAAGCCGATATTGAGTTCGACGCCGACACGCTTTTCAACCTGGGTGATATAACCGTCGAAGCATTACCTATCAGCAACCCTCACTCGGACGACGGGATCGTGGCCTTTATCAAAGAGGATAAAGTGCTGTTTGCAGGAGATGCCGACACCGGGGATTTCTATACTCTGGATGGCGGGTATGATAAAGACCGCTTCCATCACTACGTTAATGAAGTCGATAAGATCGGCTATGAGACTTATGTCCACGGACATTTAAAACCGATGACCCGTATGGAAACAACGGCCCTCCGCAGATTGATCGAAGCGGAGGAAATGTGATAAAGAAACATGCACCTGAATATCCGGAGTATTTCCCGGGGTATGTCATCGATATTTTTCAAAAATGATTTAACTTGTGATACACTCGAAAACAAACATAATTCACCGTAAAACAGGAGCGATTATTCCAATGAATTCAATCAGTCACTTGTTAACGCAGGACGTAAAAATCACACTCTTGCTTCTGGGAATGGTTCACCTGCTCACCATCATCGGAATGGTAGTGATGCAGCATCATTTCCACACCGAAGAGATAAACATACTGGTCAACGGTGCCGTGGCAAGAGATCAAAATTACGAACTGGTCATCCACAACGAACTGACCAAAGCCTATAGTTTTAAAACTGAATAATTAAAAAGACAGGGGCTGAAAATTCAGCCCCTGTCTTCATGAATCATTATCTTTATTGCTGCCGGCCGTTCTTAACCCGTTCTGCCACAGTGACAGTACGGGTTGCCGCTTCGTTTACTTCCTGCGGAATGTTTCCACAAAGCTCAGCGTATTCAAACCGAAAAATTTAAGTGCATTTTTGCTGCCTTCGTATCCATGTCCCGCTTTATAATGCTTGAAGATCGCAACACCTAAAACCGCATTCAGCATCACTGTTCCGATTCTGGTGAAGGTTTTGCCGAGGAATGAAGCAAACAGGAATATTGAACCGATGGTCTCAAGATACCCAGCAGCCTTCATCTGGCTGCTGTCCACTTTGAATTCCTGCTCGAACTCTTCACCCATCTGTCCGTCATTCTTCACTTTGGCAAGACCTCCGTCGATCATCCCTTTTCCAACATAAGCATTCAGTAAATATTTAATCATAATTAAAATTCTCCTTTTGATATATTTGATTTAAATTTTTCGTTGTATCATCCAATTTTCGCTGCTGTTATTCATCCAGCCAGTTTTTCGCTTCCAGAGCGACTTCCTGGGTCAGACTGTGTCCGTTGACCCAGGCTGTCGTAACATCCGCACCCCGTTCTTCGAAAAGACGGATGACCCTTTCGCTTTCTGTCTCCGGTACGATCGGGTCCCCCTTCCCGAGTGACAGGAATACATCCACCTCACTGAAATCCTGCTTTTCTTCCACATCGGCGGGATACAATGGGGCGAATAATGCCGCCTTCTTAAATGTCCCCGGATTCTGAAGCATCATCTGTATCGCGATGTTGGAGCCGTTGGAGAATCCTACGAACACCACATCTTCCAATTTGAAATCGTACTCTTTTGATTTTTCCACGATGAATGCATACAGTTCATTGCCGCGGAATTCGAGGTCTTCCCAGTCATACTTGCCTTCCCCGTGACGTTTGAAGTATCTGTTCATCCCGTTTTCCTGTACATTGCCCCGAATTCCCAGAACGTTATACTCAGGGTTGAGCAGTCCCGCCAGTGGAACCAGATCCGTTTCCGTTCCGCCTGTGCCGTGAAGCAGTACAAATACCGGTGCGCCCTTTTTATTCTCTTTATAAATATGTTCCATTGATACCCAGCTCCATTTCCTTTTATTCTGGCCGTTCCACTGTGAACAGCCGGCCTATTTCTGCATAATCATTGCCGGCGAGCCTGCTGACTGCGCCGAGTTTCAGCGGATGCACATAGCCGTCCTGATAAATACCTTCATCTATATGGTAGTGTTTCACTTTCAGCAGTAAGACATCCGTCGTCGGGAGATTGTCTTCATTGTAAATGACCGTCGAATCATACAATTCCGTCTCAAATCTCACCTTGCTTTCATTCACACCCGGCACTTTGACAATTTTTGAAGCGACGGCTGTGAATCCTGATATATCCAGTTCGCTTTCATCAGGGGCCAGCGGTGTTGATGTTAGATTCGCCCTCTCCACATTGTCCGTGTCCACCACCTGGATGACCGCTTCTTTATTCTCGATTATATTCCTGGCGGTATCCTTCGATTTTCCGCCGGCACGCTGCACAGCAATGGACAGCATGGGCGGATCATAGGTGACAATGTTGAAATAGCTGAACGGTGCCACATTGATGACGCCGGTTTCCGTCATCGTCGATACGAGTGCGATCGGCCTCGGTATGACAGAACCGATCAGAAATTTCTTCTTCTCTTTTACAGTCAGTTCATGCGGAGAAAAGTCCAGCATCCTAATCCTCCTATATATCCAGTTTCGGCAGCAGTGTTTCGTATTCCCGCCTTCTGTGTTCATACTGTTCCGGCAGTTTCAGCGCTGTACCGAGTGATTCCATGTCTTCATCCATGTCGAATCCCGGCCCGTCAGTTGCGAATTCGAATACGATATTCCCCTGTTCACCGAGATAGATGGATTTGAAATAACTTCTGTCTTTGACGACAGTGACACCGTATCCCTCTCCCCGCAAAGCAGCCTGCCATTCTTCCAGCGCATTTCTGTCCGGCACAGACCAGGCGATGTGATGGACTGTCCCGATACCGAACCGGCCCGGTGTATGCGGAGGAATCGATGTGATGATATGATGCCTCTCCACACCTGCAGTTTCGAAATGATGGTTCTGATCATCCATATCCAGTGCGTTCAATCCCATCTCGCCGGTAAGTAGCTCTTTTGTGCCTTCCGGATTGCCCGACAGCAGCACTGCGCCGTGGAAACCGAATATTTGATCGGTCTCAGCCGCTTCCTCCCCTTCGACGATGGCGAGTTCAAGTCCATGCACATCATCGAATTCAATCGTCTCTTTGCCGAATAGACGCGTCACTTCTGTTTTTATCCCTTTGGCGTCCAGACGGTTTTTCCAGTCAGAGAGCCTGCCTTCCGGTACCCTGAACGCAATCCTGCCGACCTGGCCGCTCCCTTTGCGTCCGTAATTTTCATTGGACCAGGGAAAGAAAGTGATGACGGTTCCAGGGGTCGCATCGTGATCTGCGAAGTACAGATGATAGACGCCCGGATCATCGAAGTTGACCGTCTGCTTGACCAGCCTGAGCCCGAGCACATCCCGGTAGAATCTGAGGTTTTCGTTCGGGTCACCGACAATTGCTGTTATATGGTGAATCCTTTTAATTGCTTCCATATTAAAGTACTCCTCTGTTCATTATTTCGAGCGCTTCGTGTCGAACGGTCGGATCTGCGCCTCGATATCTTCACGCTTCGGTTCAAGGAACGGCGGCAGCGCAAGGCTTTCACCCAGTGTTTCGTAAGGCTCGTCATCCATGAAGCCAGGGCCGTCTGTGGAGACTTCGATCAGGATGTGGCCCACACGGGTGTAGAGCGCTTCGAAGTAGAAGCGGTCCACATTCCCGGAATGCCCCATGCCGATTTCGTCATATTTCGCTTCCCATGCTTTGATGGCGTCATGGTCTTTCACCCTGAAAGATACGTGGTGTACCTGGCCGTATCCCTGGCGTCCCGCTGTCGTTGCATCATTTCTCAGGATGACCTGGCCGCCGTTGCCGCCTGCGCCGACATCCAGCAGTGTCACATTTTCTTCTTCGATTACCGGTTTCATACCGAATATATCCGTAAGCACTTTTTTGAAGTCTTCATAGTAACTGACTGTGATTTCAACCGGCCCCAGACCATAGATGGCCTTATCTTCAGGCACCGGACCGTTCTTCCACGGTTTGCCCGGTGCGACGCCTTTGTTGTTTTCGTCAGAGAACAGCTGATATCTCTGGCCGTCGGACTCTTCAAACGGAAGTACTTTTTTACCGAACAGTTCCTGGATACCGTCATGTTTTACATCAAATTCTTCAAAACGTTCCTTATAGTATTCAAGTGCTGCATCATCCGGCACCCTGAGGCCTGTCCTGGAAATCGAGTTCGTACCCGGAGTTCCTTTCGGATTGTTCGGGAAATCGAAAAATGTCATATCCGTTCCCGGTGAACCGACATCATCCGCGAAGAATGTGTGATACGTGTGGATGTCATCCTGATTGACCGTCTTTTTGACAAGACGCATGCCAAGTACATTGGTGAAGAAACCATAGTTTCTCATTGCGTCATCCGTCATTGCTGTCACGTGGTGGATACCAAGTAGTTCAGTTGCCATTATTAAAAACTCCTTTGTATTTTTACTTATTATCTTGAATTCAAGATAATTCTTTGTTTTTAAACCCGTGCCCTTTCTTGGCACAAGCATCATTTCAATAAACTTTCCGCATGCATGCCGATGCGTTTGAGGAGGTTGATTGCGTCTTCGACTTCATCATCATCCCACTCATCAAAAATCGTATTGATGAGTCCTTCCTGCTCCTTCACCCGGGTATCCATATACCTTTCACCCGCTTCCGTGATGCAGGCAAACATCTTCCGGCGGTCAGCCGCACACGGTTTCCTGTAGAGGAATCCTTTATCTTCAAGCTTGTCAATCACATACGTGATGCTGCCGCCTCCCAGAAGCACCCTTTTTCCGATCGACTGGATCGGCTGGTCGCCTTTGTGGTAGAGCAATTCCATCACTGCGTACTCGTTCAGATTGATTTCCTTCTTCAGAAAATCCTGCTTGATCAGTTTCTGGACAGACTGGGACGATTTGATGAAGACAGTAAACGCCTTGATGCGCGGATCCTTTTCTTCCATCTCTGCACCTCCTCAAATTAGTTTAAAATTAATTATATTAAATTTAATATATTTAAATATAATGCAATTATAGGACACACACTTACAAAATGCAAGTAAGAGATTAAAAATATTGTATTTGCAGGTCTAAAAACATTACCGGTGGGAAAAACGGGAACAGTACATAATGAGAATGGTTTGAGGAGTTGAATGATTTGAGCATTGTAAGAGGCATGAATCATATCGGACTGACAGTCCCGGATATAGAGGCCGCAACGGAGTTTTTCAAAAATGGACCCGATGCGAAAGTCGCCTATGACAGCCAAACTGAGGATGATCCACCCCGCGGCGGTTCCAGCGTTGAACGTTTTCTTGGAATCCCTGAAGGTGCCCAAATAGTAAAGAAGCGGATGATTGTCATCGGTAACGGACCCAACATCGAGATGTTCCAGTTCGAAAATACCGCTTCCGCACGACCACTCAATTTAGAAGATCATGGGTACAATCACCTTTCCTTCTATACAGATGATATAGATGCAGCCTTTGAAAAAATGAAATCCGCGGGCGGAGAACCATTGTCCGAAATACATGGGAATACAAGATATGAAGATTCAGAAGGCAACGGGACCGTTTATTTCAAAACGCCGTGGGACAGCCTGATCGAACTGCAGACCATCCCGAGGGGACACTGAATCGCTGAGAAATGATATTCTTAGTCTGGTCAATTATAAAGAAATACCAAATATTTTATAAATGTGAGGTTTATTTCTTTTTAAATAGGTTAATGGGTATATAAGTATTTGTGCGCTTTGATGTTTTCAGGCGTTACAATACCTTCAATAATATAGGGGCGTGTTTATGATATGGATGAATATACAAGGGATGATATTTTAAGGATTGCTGAAGCAGAGAATGTGAGGTATGTCAGATTACAGTTCACCGATATTCTGGGAACTATTAAAAACGTGGAGATTCCGACGACTCAGCTCGGCAAGGCTCTGGATGGGGAAATGATGTTCGACGGTTCCTCCATCGAAGGGTTTGTCCGGGTGGAAGAATCTGATATGTATCTCAAACCTGATTTCAACACTTGGAGGATTTTCCCTTGGTCGGATGATAATGCGAAATCCGCACGATTAATCTGTGATGTTTATGATATTAACGGAGAACCTTTTGACGGGG